>DAOUJB010000173.1:0-5113 GCA_034423155.1 Anaerolineae bacterium
TGCCCGGGCGGCAATGTCGAGGCGATTGACAGCAGCGTCCACGAGTCCGACTCGTCAAAGGCAAAAGTCGCCAGGGTCGAGTCCAGCTCGTTGATCACATACATGCGCGGCAGGTCGGGATGGAAGGCGACATGACGAGGTCCTGCGCCGGGCGGCAAGTCCAGCGTCTGCGCGAGTTCCAGCGTGCCTGCAGCCGTAGTCAGGGCGTAAAGATATACCTTGTCGGTACCCAGGTCGGGCACGACGGCATGGCGGTTGTCGGGCGTGGTGACGATCATGTGCGGGTGACTGACATCCTGGCGCTCGGCGTTGGGGCCAGTGCTGTCATCAATCTCGATATGCTCGCTGTGTTGGCGCAGCCGGCCATCTTCGCCGATCGGGTAGACGCGGATATTGCCGCGCTCGCCGCCGTTGACATAGTTGACCAACAACACATTTTTTCCGCTATCGTCGACGCAGACATAAGCGGGTGATGTACCGGCCGCGGGCTGGCTGTTGAGCTTGCGCAGCCTGCCATCCGCTTCAATGGCAAAGGCGACCACTTCGATATCGCCGTCCATGGTGGTGGCATACAGGTAGCGCCCGTTGAGATGCGGGTTTAGGTAGTGGCACTCGCTGATCTCGCTGACCTGCTGGATGACGGACAAGCGGCCGCTTTGGCTGTCCAGCGCGGCGACTGTGATGCCGATCGGCTCTGCGCCGGAATTGGCGATGTAGACGAGGTTCTGGCTCATCGGGCGACTCATCTCCCTTTGTGTGCTGCTCTTGCGGCGCAGTGTAGCCTTGACGAGCAAGGATTGCAATGTTACCCCCCCCCCCTCAGTCCCCCCGACAGCCGCGCGTAGGGGCGAGGCGGCGACTCGCCCGCTTTGGCTAGCCTCTCCGGCCTGACGGCGAGGGGTCGCGCGGATTCTAGGGGCTAACGAGAAGCCACCCGGGCATAGCGCCACACCGCCATGGGCAAGAATATCGCCACGATGCCGGCGATCCACAGCAGCGAGATGACAATTTCATCGGGATTGACGGTGCCGGTCATCAAGTCACGCACAGTGTTGGCGACGACGCTCACGGGCTGGTTTTCGGCGAAAACGCGCAGCCAATCGGCGGTCATGGTCTGCGTGGGCACGAAGATCGAACTGGCGAATGTCAGCGGGAAGAGCCAGATGAAGCCAGCCACTTGCGCCGCTTCGGGATCTTTGACGAACAAGCCGATTGTGGCGGAAATCCAGGTTACGGCATAACCGAAGGCCACAGCCAGCAGCAAGCCAAGTATGCCGCTGCCCCAATCTTCAAAGCGAAAGCCGATGACCATGCCCGCCACAATCATGATCAGCACGGTGAATGCGCCGCGCAGGGTATCGGCGCTGGTGCGACCTGCCAATACCGCCGCCCGCGACATCGGCAGCGAACGAAAGCGGTCGATGATGCCTTTCGACAAATCTACCGAAAGCCCGACCGTCGTATTCGCCGAGGCGAAGAGGATCGTCTGGATGATGATGCCCGGCAGCAAAAAGCTGATGTAATCGCCGCCAGTGGAGAAGCTGATCGCGCCGCCGAATACATAGGTAAACAGCAGCAAGAAGATGACCGGCTGGATGGTGGCGAATACCAGCAGCTCCGGCTGTCTTTGGTAGGCGTACAGATTGCGGCGCATCACGATGAGCGTGTCGGTGAAGTTCCACACGAAGCGCTGCAGCCCGCTGGACTGGCTGGTGCCGGCGCTGATTGCGGCGGATGCGGTGTGCTGTGTCATGGCGATTTATCCTCGCTTTTGTCTGCGGTTGGCTAGGCGCTGCGACGGCGACCAAATCCGCGGCGCTTGGGCTTGGCTTCTTCTTCCACGATCTCCTCGCCAGTGATGCTCAAGAAGACATCGTTCAGCGAGGGGCGGCGCATATTTAGCGTGTCGATATGGATGTCGCGGCTGTCGAGCGCGCGCACGACCTCGGCGATGCTTTGCGCGCCATTTTCTACATCAATCACGACATGTCCGCGCGCGTTGTCGGCTTGTGGCGCATCAACAGAGATTGTCGCCAGCGCCTCGGCCGCTTTGGCAGTGTGATCGGGGTCGTGCAAGGTGATGTCGATAAAATCCGAGGCCAGGTTGGCTTTCAGTTCGTCGGATGTGCCCTCGGCGATGACATGCCCATGGTCGATAACGACGATCTTGTCCGCCAATTCATCGGCTTCTTCCAGGTATTGCGTGGTCAACAGCAGCGTTGTGCCGCCCGAAACGAGCGTGCGAATGGTGTCCCACATGGCGATGCGCGCGCGGGCGTCCAAACCGGTGGTTGGCTCATCGAGGAAAAGGATCCTGGGGCGCGCCACAATGCTGGCCGCCAGATCGAGCCGCCGGCGCATCCCGCCCGAGTAAGTCTTCGCCAGGCGGTCTCCGGCATCGGCCAGCGAAAACTGGCGCAGCAATTCATCGGCGCGCTGCATGGCGTCCTGGCGGGACAGATGGTACAAGCGCCCGACCATGACCAGGTTTTCGCGCCCGGTCAGCACTTCGTCGACGGCGGCATATTGGCCTGCCAAGCCAATAACCTCGCGGACATGACGTTTTTGGCGCAGCACATCGAGCCCGCCAACGCGGATCGTGCCGCTATCGGGCTTGAGCAAGGTGGTCAGGATGCGCACCAGCGTCGTCTTGCCAGCGCCATTGGGACCCAGCAGCCCCAGCACCTGGCCCGCCTCGCCCTGGAGCGAGACGCCATCGAGCGCTTTGATTTCTCCGAAGTGTTTGTAGACATCTTCTGCAATGATTGCGTGATTAGCGGGCATTTGTAGGGTCTCCATTCATCCAATTGGCAATTGCCTTGCATGCATAGCGAGCGAATCTAGCAGCAGGTTTCGTCTGGCGCGTCTTGGTCATCAAACAGCGCCAGAATGCGCTCAAAAGTGGCGAGGGCGGTGGCGCGCTCTTGGTCGGATAAAGGCGCTAGCACTTCTTGCGCCAGCTTAAAATGACGCTCGTAGGCTTGGTGCATGCGCTCTACGCCTACATCCGTTAGTTCAACCAGTTTGCTGCGGCGGTCGCGCGGGTTATCTATGCGATAGACCAAACCTTCGGCTTCCAGCCTATCGATCATCTGCGACGCGTTGGAGAGGTTCGAGAAGAAGCCGTCGGCAAAATAGCTGATGGGCTGTGGCGCGCCCGCGTCGTAGAGCCGCTTGAGGAACCACAGTTGCGGCGGCGACAAGGTGCCAGCGGCTTTGAATTGCTCGGCATGCTGCATCAACTGACGGCAAATCCGTGTCAAGAGCGTGAAGAAGCGATTCTCGAATGTCTCGTCAATCCAGTTCGCTGCTGCGCCGCTTTGGTTCATAGCTGAATTATCCATATATGAACCATACAGATAGTCCAGCGATTTTCCATTAGAAGTTTCTTAGATTGTTCGACGCTGAAAGACGCGCGCAGGGTTCAGGCTTCTATGAAGACCACTTCAAATATCTGGGGCCAGCGCTTGCCGGTGATGTAAAAGGTCTGCGACTCGGGATTGTAGGCGATGCCGTTCAACACGCTGCCGCCCGCCAGCGCCGCTCGTTCCGCCTCCGACAACAGACCCGAGGCATCGATCAGCGCGGTGATCTCGCCGGTATATTTGTCGATGCGGAAGATGTAGTCGGTATTCCAGGCATTGGCGTAGATGTGCTCGCCAACACATTCCAGTTCGTTCAGCAACTGCGCCGGGATGATCTGCCCATCCAGGGTGACCGCACCGCGAAAGATCAGCTCGAATGTGTCGATTTCGCGCAGGGACAGGAAGGCCGAGCCGTCGCTCATGAACAAGAAGCGGCCATCGCTGCACAATCCCCAGCCTTCGCCAGCGTATTCGATGGTCTCGATCAGCTCCAGGCTGTGGAAGTCGTACACGAAGGCCAGTCCCGCTTGCCAGGTCAGCTGGATGAGACGGTCGCCGATGCGTTCCAGACCTTCGGCAAAATAGGTATCATCCAGCGGCAGGTTGATCTCGGGTCTGCCAGTTTCGATTTCGACGCGGCGCAAGCTGGAACTTCCGAAGATGCCGGTCGATTCGTAGAGCGCGCCGGCATGCCAGAGCAGACCTTGCGTAAAGGCGTTGGAGTCGTGCGGGTAGGAATTGAGCACCTGTGGCACGAGGACGGGTGGCTGCGCCAAGATCGGGGGGCACAATAGCGCCAACAGGCAGAAGATGACAACGCGCTGGATCATGATCTGGTTCGCAATGCTGTCTGAACAAGCGCAATCGTAGCAGGATTCGCCGCCGCAGGGCTAGTGCAGAATCGGCCGGACGCGCCATTTAGGCAAACCTGACAGAGAATGCAGCGCAATTTGCAATGAATTCGCTATCGCAGTTGGCAATTTTGTCCAATACAATGCGCGCATCTGTATAAAAGGTACGGCTCTAGCAGAAAGAAGGAAGGAAATGGCTAGTTTTGTCCCACCGGATTCCGCGAAGGAATCGCCCGCTGCGCTTTTGGCATGGGCAAAAGAGAACGACATTGTAGAGATCGACCTGCGCTTCGTCGATATCCGTGGCGTGCCGCAGCATTTCAGCATGCCGCTGCAATCGGTTGACGAAGGCTCGTTTGAAGACGGCTTCGGCTTCGATGGCTCCAGCATTCAGGGCTTCCAGGCAATCAACGAATCGGACATGATTCTGCTGGCAGACCTCGACACAGCGTTGATCGATCCCTTTTTCAGCTACAAGACCCTGGCGATGTATTGCGATGCGCACGATCCACTCAGCCGCGAACCCTATGAGTTGGATTCGCGTGGCGTATCCAAACGCGCCGAAGCCTTCCTGGCTGCCAACGACCTGGCCGATATCGCCTATTTCGGTCCGGAAGCCGAATTCTTCATGTTCGACAATGTGCAATACAGCACATCGGAAAACAGCAGCTTCTACCGCGTCGATTCCTTCGAAGGCGACTGGAACAGCGGCAATGACGACCCAGCCCAAGGGCACATGAATCGCATCAAGATGGGTTACTTCCCGCTGCCGCCGCTGGATAAGACCCACGATGTCCGCGCCGAAATGGTGCAGACGCTGCTGGATGTCGGCATGGAAGTCGAGGTGCATCACCACGAGGTCGGCGGCGCTGGACAAGCCGAGATCGACCTGAAATA
>DAOUJB010000174.1:0-2281 GCA_034423155.1 Anaerolineae bacterium
CCCTGGCCCGCGAAGACCGCGATGCCACCGTGCAGATCATGTTCATCCGCAACGGCAAGCTCATCGGCAGCGACTCGCGCATGATGAACAATACCGAAGGCGAATCGGACGCCGTCGTGCTGGAGCAGTTTATCAGCCAGTTTTACGCCGGCAGCGGCAACATCCCGCGCGAATTGATCTTGCCCGACCAGGTGCAAGAAGCGCGCATCCTGGAAAGCTGGCTGAGCGACAAACGCGCCAGCTCCAAGGTGTCTATCCATGTGCCCCAGCGCGGAGACAAACGCAAGCTGGTGCGCCTGGCGCAAGAAAATGCCATCGAGAGCTTGCAGATGATGCGCGCGCAATACGAAGCCGATACCACGCGGCACGAGCAAGCCATGGCCGAACTGCAATCGGCGCTGAGCCTGCCGCGCATCCCCAACCGTATCGAATGCTATGACATCAGCACGACGCAGGGCACAGCCATCGTCGCCAGCCGCATCGTCTTTGTGCGTGGCGCGCCGCGCAAGAGCGAGTATCGCCGCTTCAACATCCGCAGCATCGACCACAGCGGTGCCGATGACTATCAGTCCATGCAAGAAGCGCTGACCCGCCGCTTCAGCCGCTGGAAAGCTGCGGGCGAATCGGCAGACGGGCTCGCGCCCGATGGCAAAGACAAGGACGAAACCTGGCGACTGCTGCCCGATCTGCTGCTGATTGATGGCGGGGTGGGACAGCTCAATGTGGCGAGCGCCGTGCTGGACGAATTCGGCTTGAGTCAACGCGTGCCAGTTGCTTCGCTGGCGAAGCGCATAGAAGAAGTCTTCGTGCCCGGTTCTGCGCGGTCAATCCTGCTGGATCGTCGCGGCGAGGCGCTCTATCTGCTACAACGAGCGCGTGACGAAGCCCATCGCTTCGCCATCACCAGCCACCGCACGCGCCGCCGCAAAATGAGCCTGGCCAGCCGCCTGGAAACCATCCCCGGCGTCGGACCAAAACGGCGCAAGCTGCTGCTGAAGCACTTCGAAAACTCGATAGACGCCATCCGCTCGGCATCGGTCGGGGAGCTGGCGCAGGTCAATGGCATCAACAAAGAAGTGGCGCTGGCCATCAAGAGTCATTTGGACTAGGCGCGGCTGGCTTGACAAGTGGCGGTCTATGCCGATACCATTTGTGCTGAATGGGGAGGTTGTGATGAACGAGGACGACTTGACGAAATCGCTTCACTTGCCCAAGCGCCCATTTCTGCGCGGCATCGCCAGGCTGGTTGATTTTGGCGGCAGCTTGGATCGCAGTCAGCATGAGCGGGTGTTGGCCTTTTATGAGCGAGAAAGACAATCGTTAGAAGCAGAGGCCGCAACCGTAGAGGAAAATGAGCGAAAACCGGGACCGATGCGGGACGCCGAGGCGATCGGCTCGTATTGGCGGGCAGTGGGTGACAATCTGCGCTGGGCGCTAAATGAGTACGAAAAAGAATTAAGCCGCGAGAAACCAGTTTGAGAGACGGCAAGCAAAGTCCGGACAACTTGAACGAGACGCAAGACTTACTCGGCGGTAATCCCGAGTCTTCCGAAGTTAAGTGCGTTGCCTCTTTCCAATCTAAGTCCTCGTCGTTAGACCCAGAGTCGCAGCTGGTTGCCGATTATCGGCAATTGCACGTAGGTCCTTTGCCGCATCCAGACTTGGCGCGGCAATACGAAGACTTGCTGGAAGGCAGCTTTGAACGAATCCTGGTCATGGCTGAGAAAGAACAGGCGGCTCGGTTGCAACTTGAATCGCAGCGGCACCAAGATACTGTGAGCAGGGATAAGCAACTGTACGAAGCCGCAGCGGAGTACCACCGGCAAGACCTTGCCTCTCGCTCTAAGCGCGAATATGCTGGCATGTGGCTAGGTTTTCTGCTGGCGGTGGGAGTTCTCTTGATTGCCGCGATTGTCATAATCACCGGGCGCAGTCTGGAAGCGGGAGTAGCCTTGATTATTGCAGATGCGGCAGTGATCGGCGGCGTCTTTGTGCATCAAGCGCGCAGCAGCCAGATTGAAAATAGCACTCCCGATGACAGCTAGTGCCTATGGTATCCGCAGTTGATGCACATGGCGGATGAAGTCCTGTCCCCGCAGGGTTTGCATGACATCGTCCGGCAGGTCTTCGTCGAAGCTGAGCACCGTCAGGGTATTGCCGCCTGGTTCGGCGCGGCCGGTGTGCCAGCTGGCGATATTCACGCCCCGCTGCGCCATCAATGTGCCCACCCGGCCAATCACGCCCGGTTTGTCATAGCTGCCCATAATCAGCAGATGCCCGC
>DAOUJB010000175.1:0-4042 GCA_034423155.1 Anaerolineae bacterium
GCGCAGGCGGTCAGGTTGATGACATCAAAAGGCGCGCAACCGCGGATATACGCCGGGGCGATATTGCCCGTGCCGATGATGCCAACATTCAGTGTTTGCATGGGGTCTCCTTACTTCATAGATGGAAAAGCCAGTATCGCATTTTTTGCCACAGAGGCACTGAGACACAGAGATTTGTATGCCATGGTCTTGCCGCGGGCTTCGCTCCTGAATCGGCTGTTCAGACCGCGTTGCCATCGGCGGGCGAGTCAGCGCCTCGCCCCTACGGATTCCAGTGGATTTTGCGGGCTGCCTCTTCCCTCGCCAGGCAATTCCTCTGTGCCTTTGTGCCTCTGTGGCAATCGTCCTTATTTCATAAATTCCGGGATGTTGCCGCGCACCATGGGCGGGTTGCCGGTCGGGCGCGCCCAGTTGATGGCGTTGGCGATGACCTGATGCACGATGGGCATGTGATAAATCGGATAGGTTTCGTGACCGGGGCGGAAATAGAATATCTTGCCTTGCCCGCGCTGATAACAGCAGCCGCTGCGGAAGACCTCGCCGCCTTCGAACCAACTGACGAAGACCAGCGTGTCGGGCGGGGGAATATCAAAGTGCTCGCCATACATCTCGGCTTCGGAAATTTCGATGTATTCGGGCAGCCCGGCGCAGATGGGATGCGAGGGGTCGACCACCCAGATGCGCTCTTTTTCATCGGCTTCGCGCCATTTCAACATGCAGCCCGTGCCCATCAGCCGCTGAAAGATCTTCGACAGATGCCCGCTGTGCAGCACGATCAAGCCCATGCCGTTGAGCACGCGCTCTTGCACGCGGTCGACGATCTCGTCGCTGACCTCGCCATGCGCCATATGCCCCCACCAGGTGAGCACATCGGTGTTGTCCAGCACTTCCTGCGTAAGCCCGTGTTCGGGTTCGTCGAGGGTGGCGGTCTTGATGTCGAAGCCGTGCGGGGCGAGCCCGGCCGCCAGGGCGCGGTGCATGCCATCGGGATAAATCTGTGCGACTTCTTCATTGTGATGCTCGTGGCGATATTCGTGCCAAATGGTCACGCGCAGGGGTTTCATGGTTTGCCTTTCGCTGTCTTGTTGCCAATGCAGGGCATTATGCGGCGGTGGGGGTGGAATTGCAACTTGCATTCTGGGGCGCTTATGTCCAGCCAACCCGGCGATAAATCTCACGCTGGGGCAATTCGCAGGCCGGAGCGCTGATGGCCAGGATGTCGTCCAGTCCGACATGCTCGCTTTCGATCCAGTCGCCATCAACGCGCCGAGCGGCTTCGATTCGCGGCTCGTCCTGCGAGACCATGAAGTAGCCCTGCAGCGATTCCATTTGCAGATACAACTCTCGTTTGCGTCCACGATCCATGGCTTCGGTGTGCGGCGACATGATTTCAAAGACGACAACCGGATCATGAAACAGGTGTTGGTTGCAGCGTTCGGTCATGCGCGGTTCGCCGAACGATATGCTCAGGTCGGGAAAAACGAATGTAGAGTCCGGGTCGATTTGCAGGCACATCCGGCTAAAAAGCAATTCGTAGCCTTGTTCTTCACAGATGGGATACAAGGCTCGCATCAGGTTCATGTTGACGCGGCTATGCTGAATGCTTGCGCCCAGCATGATCCAAACGCGGTTGTCGATTAGCTCGTTCTTGAACTCCTGTCGGCTCTCCCATTCGAGGTATTCCTCAGCAGTCCATAACCTGTCCGGTTTATATGGTTCAATAACCATAGCGTGACCCTTTGTGTTACTGCCGCGCTTCGATACCCGCCATCGCCTCCAGCGCGCGGATGATGCTGTGGTTGCCATCGCCGCCGTGTCCCTGCGCTTGCAAGGTGCGGTACAGGTTGAAGCACAGCGCCGTGGCGATCACCGGAATGCCCATTTTGTCCGCCGCGCCCAGCACCAGCCGCAGGTCTTTCTGCTGCAAGTCGATTGAGAAGCCAGGCTGCCAATAATCGTCTATCACCTGCGGGCCGCGATTGGCCAGCATCCAACTGCCGGCCGCGCCACCGGTCACCGCTTGCAGCATTTTGTCCAGGTCGACCCCGCCGGCTTTGGCGAAGAGCAGCGCTTCGCTGGCCGCCAGCATATTCACCACGCACAGAATCTGGTTGGACAGCTTGACCGTCTGCCCGGCGCCCTGCTCGCCGACATGGGTGATGGTGCTGCCCATGGCTTCGAAGCAAGGCATCGCGCGCGCCACATCGTCTTCGCCGCCGCCGATCATGATGCTGAGCGTGCCATTCGCCGCGCCTTCGCTGCCGCCGCTGATGGGCGCATCCAGCATGTTGACGCCGCGTTCGTTCAGCTGCCGCGCGATCTCGACCGTGTTGACCGGGTTGATTGTGCTCATGTCGATGACCAGGTCGCCCGCCGCTGCGCCATGAATGACGCCGTCTTCGCCCAATAAAACTTGTTCGACATCGGGCGTGTCGCTGACGCAGGTGATGATGATGTCGCTCTTGCTGGCGACTTCGCTGGGGGAGCTGGCTGCCGCTGCGCCGCGCTCGATGAAAGGGGTCATGCGTTCTGCGGTGCGATTCCAGATGGTGAGCTCGAAGCCGGCACCCAGCAGGTTGTCGACCATGCCGCGCCCCATGATGCCCAAGCCGATGAAGCCGATTGATTCGCTCATGTTGCTTATCCTCGGAATGTGTGGTGATTGTGCGCCAATTCTAACAACTGAGGACACAGAAGTAAGACCAAGAAAGCAATATAAAAATCTAACCACCGAGTACACCGAGCCAGAGCGAGTACACCGAGAGAACAGCAAGGTTTTTCTCTGTGCTTTTGTGCCTTAAGCAAACGCGAGTAAGTCATGCAACAATCGTACAACGCCGTTCAAATTCGGAACATGTAGGGGCGATACTTGTATCGCCCAAAACGCAGCCAGTATACATGTGGGCGACTCTTGAGTCGCCCCTACGGCGTTCTTTCCTTTTGTTGCATTCCTTTATTTGAGATGCTTCTGTTGCCGCGCTTGCCAACGCTCGCAACATGGCTGCGACCATAATTTCTCGGGTCGGCAAACATCGCCGTAATCAGCGACATGCTGGCCGATATCATGGAACAGTTGCAAGTACCGCGAAGATTTCTGGAGTTCTTTAAGGACTGAAGCGCTGCTGCGCTACCTGCTTGGGGACGAGTAGCCCAGCGCCCGCACTTCCCGCCAGAAGCGCTCGACATTGCGCAGCTTCACCTCATCGTAACCGCGCACGACATCGGGCAAACGCGCCAATTGCAGCGCCCGGTCATAATCCTCCGCGCTCAGATTCTCCGCTGCCGCCAGCACCAGCTCGCGATATTGCTCGATCAGCGCCCGCTCGACCACCCGCACTTCATCGTAGCCAAAGGGATCCAATCGCGTGCCACGCAGAAAGCGCAGCTTGCCCAGCGCCCAGTAGACGCCATCAAACCAGCGCCCCAGCGCGATTTTACGTCGCAAGCCCAGCGCCTTCAAAAGCGGTGGCTGCAAGTGATATTGCAGCTTCGCGCCCGCCCCAAACTGCTCGGGCAGCGCTGCCCGAACTTCTGGCTTAAGGCTGAGGCGCGCCACTTCATATTCGTCCTTGTAAGCCATCAGCTTGAACAGATAGCGCGCAAAGGCTTCGGCAAGGGCTGTGCTCGCAGGGCGGAAAGCCTGTTCCTGCGCATAGACGCGTTTGACATCACGCACATAACGCCGCGCGTAGGCTTCGTTTTGATAGGCGACCAACTCGGGCACGCGGATCTCCAGCAGACGCCGCAGCTCGCCTTCTTTCGGCAGTCCCTCCAGCAGCGCATCGGTCTGCGGGGACGGCTCTGGCAGCGTTTCGACTGCGCCCGTCCGCTTCAGTTGTAGCGATTCCAGCCAGCTTGGGTCGGCCACCGCCAGTCTGCCCGCGCGGAATGCGTGTTGATTGTCTTCGGTCTTGACTCCGTTCAGCTCAATGGCGCGCTCGATTGCCGATGCCGACATGGGCAGCCCGCCCGCTTGATAAGCCGCGCCGATGACCAGCATGTTCGCCATCATGTGATCGCCAAAGAGCGTCTCGGCCAGTCC
>DAOUJB010000176.1:0-20205 GCA_034423155.1 Anaerolineae bacterium
CTGATGACGCGGCTGTCGAATATGGCGACTATGCCTCTGTCGCTGCGGCTGCGGATGAGACGCCCAAACCCCTGCCGAAAGCGCAGAATGGCATCGGGCACGGCAAATTGCTGAAAAGAATTGCTATAGGTTTCGGCGCGCGCGGCGAAGATCGGCTCGCTGGGGACGGCGAAAGGCAAGCGCGCAATGACCAAGGCGCTCAAGTCGTCGCCGGGGATATCAATGCCCTCCCAAAAACTGCGCACGCCCATCAGCACGGCGCGGTCGGCGCGTTTGAAGTTCTCCAGCAAGACTTCGCGCCCCCCACCAAAGCTCTGGTCGAAGACTTCAATATCGCCCAGTTTCAGCCGCGGCGTGATATGCAGCGCAGTTTCGCGCAGTTGGGCATAACTGGTGAACAGCACCATGACGCGCCCGTTCAGCGCTGTCGCCAGCTCGATGATGCCGCGCTGCAGCATGCGTTGATAGCCCGTGCGCTTGCCTGGTTCGGGCAGGTCATCCGGGACGAACAGCAGCGTGGACGAGCGATAATCAAAGGGCGAGCCCAGCGCCAATTCGCGATATTCTTCGACATAGAGCCGCTCTTTGATGTGCTCGAAGTGTTCTTGCGTGCGCAGCGTGGCGCTGGTCAGCACGATGCTCTCCAGGCGTTGGCTGAGGTATTCGTCCATCATGGGACCGACATGCAGCGGCGAGATCGTCAACTGCAGCATATCGGCGCGTTCACCGGCTTTGAGGCCATACACGGCGTTGCTGTCGGGGTCGCTGGTGAAGGCTTCGAGTTGTTCGTGCAATTCGGCGATGAAGCGCCAATGCCCGCGGATCTCGCTGCGGTATTCGGCGAAATCGGGCAGGCCATATTGGGCATAGCGCGGCAATGCATCGACCAGGCGCTCCAACGCATCGGTCAGGGCGAGCAAGTACGAAGCCAACTGCTGCCAGGCGCTCTGCACGCTGACGAAGCTGCCCGAATCGCGGTGCTTTTGCAGCAGCCGCATGCCGTAGTGTCGGTCGCTCTTTTGGCTCAAAACAAAGTCAAATAGCGCGCGGAAATATAGCCGGATTGTCAGCCGCATCTCGGCGATGGCTTGGCTGATGGCCTGGACAAAGTCGTTCAGTTTGCTGGCCGCTGCGGGCGGAAAGTTCCTGCGCGCATCGCTCACGAACAGGTTCAGGCATTTGCCGATGTCGTTCAAGCGTCCCATCAGTTTGCGCTGGTCGAGTTGGCGGCTCATCCCGTTGGTGATGGCATCTTCCAGATGATGCGCCTCGTCCACGATCAGGTTGTGATAGGCGGGCAAAGCGCGGTTTTCTATCGCCGCGTCCGCGACCAGCAGGGCATGGTTGGTGATGACGATATGGGCGGCTTCGGCCTGCTTGCGCGCGCGGTGGAAAGGACAAATGCCAGCCATTTCGGTCGCGCAGCGCGTCGAAGTGCAGCCTTCGTCCTGGGCGCTCAACCGCGACCAAACCTGCCAATCACGACCGCGCAATGTGATCGTGCCTCGGTCGCCAGCGCCACCTTCGTGCAGCCAGACCAGAATCTTCGCCAGGGCGCGCAATTCATCGTTGTTTGCCGGTTTGCGCCGACGCAGGGTCGTCAACCGCCGCGGGCACAGATAATTGCTGCGCCCTTTCATCAGCGCCGCGCGCAGCTCTTTGCCGATCACCTGCCGGGTCAAGGGAATATCTTTGCTCAGCAATTGCTCTTGCAGGTTGATGGTGTTGGTGGCGATTGTGACTCGGTTGCCATTTTGCAACGCCCAGCCCGCGGCCGGGATCAAATAGGCCAGCGATTTGCCCGTGCCTGTACCCGCCTCGATCAACAGCTGCTTTCCGCTATTCAGCGCTTCCGCCACCTCGCGCGCCATGTCGATCTGCTGTGGTCGCACTTCAAAACTGTCATGCTGCGCTGCCAGAGCACCGTGTTCGCTGAATGCTTGCGAGATTGTCGGCAATGACAGCGGGTTTCGACTGGCATCCGCAATGTCCAGCGGCTGGCCGGCAATCTCGGCTTGTTCGCCAAAAATCGACTCTGCCGCGAAAGGCTGTTGCACAGAGGAGTTCGGTTCTGCATTGCGCAGCGACTCGTGCAGCGCCTCCTGGAATACGCCGCGCAATGCCCAGTCAATGCCGCTGCTCAACTGGATGATTTCGGCTTGCAAGTCGCTGGGCAGCCCCCGCAATTTCAGCCACAGTTGCCAATACAGCTGCCCGGTCGCTTCGGCGTCATCATAAGCGCGGTGCGCATTTTTCAGGGAGACGCCCATCTGCGCGGCCAGGCCTCCCAAATTGTAACGAGAGGCGGTCGGCAGCAAAATTGACGCCAACTCAAAAGTGTCCAGTGCGGGATTTTCCGCCAGCAGGCCATGCTTTTGCATGAAGCCGACATCAAAGCCGACATTGTGACAAACGATTGTGCTATCGCCAAAAAAAGCGCGCAGCCTGGGCAGCAGCGTGTGCATGCGCGGCGCATCGGCGACATCGTCATCATCTATGCCAGTTAGATGTGTAATCTCGGAAGGGATTGGTTTGCCGGGATTGACCAGCGTCTGATAGCGCTCGACGATCTCGCCCTGACGAAAACGCGCTGCGCCGATCTCAATGATCTCGTCGCGGTCGGCGCTGAGTCCCGTGGTCTCCAGATCTAAGGCGATATATTCGCCGCGCATGCAGGACTCCGATCAAGCGCTCGCGCCGGGCAGGCGAGAACTCTCCCAGTCGCGGCGCGCCCTAGCCCAGCTCATTCGGAGGCGGCTTCGTCAGCATCGGTCTCGGCTGCTTCGTCTGGCTGCGGATATGCCGCTTCGGCTGTGTGGAACGCCATTTGCAATTCGCGGCGCACGACTGGCAACTCCAGCGCAGAAGTGCCGATGAAGCCAGCGCGCGTTACTTGCGACCAATTGTCATCGCCGTAAAGAGTCCACAGGAATGATTGTACATTGATATCGGCCAGCGCCGCCTCGCGTACCAGCAGGGTGGTCCCGCGGGAAAGCGTGTAGGAGCTATCGGCGATGCTGGCGGAGGTGGGCGCGATGCAGCCTGCGCCGCCATCTACCGCTACCGCGCGGACATCTGCTTGTTCGTTCGCGAGCACGCCTTCATAATCTGCCCAGGTCATATAGGTCAGCGCCCCGGGCACATTGGCGACAGCGGCAGCGCGGTAATTCGGGTCATAATCTTGCTCGGTATCACGGCGCACCGGGGGAATAAGCTCGCCAGCCGCAGCCAGCAGAATGTCCGTATGCGCATCCAGCCAGCTCAAGCCGAAGAGCGTAAGCGGCGTCTGCGGAAAAGCCTCGTCAATGTCCGACCACTGCTCAACCGTCTCTGCCGATTCCGCCCGCCAGATTTGCACGATCTGCTCCCTGGTCAAACAAGCGGAAAATTCGTCGCCGGCGTTGCCCACCAGGACAGTCGCCAGCGCGCCAATCGGGAAGGGCAGGGCAACCACGCCTGTGTCGGCGCATTCATCTGTGGAAAGCTGGGAATCCAGCACAGCAATATCTGCTTCTTCTGCGCACAAAGCGGCGATGCCAGCGCTGCTGCCAGCCAGGTCGAATGCAATTTGCAGTTGCGGATGACTGCGCGTCATCTGCTCGCCCAGGCTGTTGAGCGGCTGATAAGCACTGGCTGCGCCGACAATCCGCACACTGCCTTGCAGCGCGGGCGGGATTCTGAAGGCGTCGGCATCGCCACTGAGCAGCGGCACGGCTTCGGCATCGGCCAGCAATTCCACATTCAGCTCGGAAATGGCGAGGCTGGGCGGGATGACGCCGGCTTCCTCGATCACCGGAAAATTGCTAGGCGCTATCATCAATTCCAGGAAGCGCAGCAAGCTGTCATTCGTATCCAGCCGCGCGCGATTCACATAAACATACAGCGATTGCGCTGCCGCATATTGTCCATTTTCCACGGCTTCCACCGATGGCGGCAAGCATTCCCCAGAGCTGGCATCGCGCAGGCGCAGCTGCTTGACCGCGTCGTCAACTGCATATTCAGGCGACCACTGCACGACGGCCAGCGCGCCGGGCGTCTCGGCGACAGAATCCGCCGTAGCATCTGCCCCGTCCAGCCGCAAGCCATCGCCAAGCGCCAGGTTGTCCAAAATGGCGTAGGCGATTTGGTCCTGCGTTGGCAAGATCAGCGTCAAGGGCAGCTCGACGTGTTCATCGCCGGCAAATGACCAATCTTTCAACTGGTGGCTGGCTGTCGGCTTAAGAAGTTCGTCCAGATTGTCGGTCGACAAACAGGCATTGGGCGCATCCGCATGAGCGGCAAAAGCGACAATTTGATGCCCGACCAGCAGCTGGCTGTAATTCACTTCGTTGGCTGCGCAGATAGCCGCTTCGGTCCCCGTCATGGCGCGAGAGCTGGTCGCCAAATCGAATTCGCCATTGCAGAAAACATCAATACCTCGCGCGCTGCCTGCATCGCTGACATCCAGCTCATAATTGCTGGAATCCCCCCACATGTGCCTTACCAGCGTGTTGGTGATGCCCGAGCCGATAACGCTGATCGTCTCGTTCGCTTGCGCCAGGCTGAGGCTGCTGCACACGACCAGCAGTGCCACCACAACAAGAGCCATTTTTGTGTTGAATGCCATGTATTCAGCCGTCCCTGCTGTCTGCCCGATGCGTGAACTGGATTGTAGCGACAGGGCAAGGATTGTAAAGTCATAGTTTGCCGCTATGCTTGACATGCGGACATCGCTCACGATCCGCGAGCGATTCACCAATCTTGCTCCAGACAGTCAACATCGTAGAAAAGCATGAGCTACCAACCCCAAAGCATCTACGACCTCATCGGCGCTGAGGCCATCCAAAGCCTGACCGATGCCTTTTATGACGCGGTCGAAGCAGACCCCGTGCTGCGCTCCATGTATCCTGATGACCTAAGCCAATCGCGCCGGCATTTGCAACTGTTCCTGGTGCAATTCTTCGGTGGTCCCAGCGATTATTCCGCCGAACGCGGACATCCGCGCTTGCGCATGCGCCACTTTCCATTTGCAATCGACCAACAAGCGCGCGATCACTGGCTGCAGCACATGTGGGCGGCAATCGATAGCGTGGGCATCGTCGAACCCGCCCGCAGCCAAATGCGCGACTACTTCGAGCGCAGTTCCGAATTTCTCATCAACCGCCGCGACCAGGATTAGTCTGCGCCGACAGCGAATTGTTGGAAGGCTTCGGCTGTCCAAGGCAACGCTGGCGTGAAAAAGTGCTGGTAGATGGCCTCGGCATAGACACGGATTTCGTACTGCGCATCGCCCGCCATCCGCAGACGCAAGAAGTGCATCAAGTTGTGGGCGTCGATTTTGGTCACCCAGGTGTAATAGACGCTGAAACCGGGCAGGAAAAGGCGCGCCATTTCTTTTGATACGCCGCGTTCCAGCGCTTCGGCATACAAGCGATAGCCTTCATCATAATGCGCCAGCAGCTTCTGTGTCAGTTCATCGCTGGGCTGCTCGTCCAGGCTGCCTTCGCTGGCTTGCTTGTTATCCGCGCTCTGCCTGCGCCAGACAGAGGGCACATAAAAATCGTTCTCTTGGAATGGCGTATAGCGCCCCGACTGCGCATTCATATTCCAGGTGCGATGGCGCACCCACTGCCACCAGGTAACCAGCGGCGCGCGCACCCGGAATTTGAACTCGACCATCTCGAATGGCGAGGTATGCCGGTGGCGCAGCAGATAAAACAGCAGCCGTTTGTCTCGCTGGGCGCCTTTGCTTTCGCCGAGAAAACTGACGCGCGCCGCATTGACGATGGCGAGGTCGCCACTGACTGCCGAGGCCGGGTGCGGCATCAGGTCGATCAGCTCGATCCAGCCCTTGTCCAGCACTTTGACGCGCTTGCCGATCAGCTCAGCTGTCATCGCATACTCCCGCGCAAGTTTGTCATGTCACCTGCTCAGCGATTGCAGCGCCAGCAGCAGCCGCTCTTCCAGGTCGGACGGCGCATCCAGCGGGATCTGCTGAATGGCTGTCTGGGCCTCGACAACGCTGTAGCCCAGCCCGGTCAACGCATCGATCAGATCGCCAGTTGAGTCATCTTCGGCGTCGGCCGGCAGCGCGTCCAGGCGCTGGGAGATTTTGTCTTGCAACTCCAACACAACTTTCTGGGCGGTCTTTTTGCCAATGCCCGGCACGCGACTGATGATTTCTGGACGGTCGTTGAGCACAGCGCTGCGGATATGGTCGACAGTCAGCGTGCTCAGCATGGCGATGGCGATCTTGGGACCAATGCCGCTGATTTTCAGCACGGCGTCAAACAGATCGCGTTCGCCAACCGTGCCAAAACCATAGAGCGTCAACGAATCTTCGCGCACGACCAAGCGCGTATACAAAAAAGCCCACCCTGCGTCCAGCTTCTCGGTGGTGCTATAGGGCGCGATGACCTCAATGCCGACTCCGCCAATGGTGACGATCAAGCTATCGGCTGAGGTCTGTGCAATCTGCCCTTCCAGCGTGGCGATCATTGATGCCGCCTAAGCCTGTTCCAGGCTGCGCAGGCGGTAGCTGTGCAGGTCGGCGATGGCCACAGCCAGGGCGTCGGCAGCGTCATCGGGGCGTGGCGTTTTTTCCAGCCCCAACAGAAGCCGCACCATCTCTTGCATCTGCGTTTTGTCTGCGCCGCCATATCCGCAGACCGCTTGCTTCACCGCGTTGGGTTTGTGTTCGGCGATTGGCAAGCCGGCACCTTGCAGCGCCAGCAGCACCACGCCGCGCGCCTGGGCCACGCTGATAGCGGTCGTCACATTTCGCGCGAAGAACAATTCCTCGACACCAGCCCGGTCGGGACGATATTCGGCGATGATGCCGCGCAATTCCGCGTAGATCTTTTGCAAACGCGCCGCCATGGGCCAGTCGGCTGCTGTGCGAATGACGCCATAATCCACCAGTTGCAACGCGCTATCGGGCGACTCTTGCACCAGGCCATAGCCCAGCGATGCCGTGCCCGGATCAATGCCCAGCGAGATCATCTCAGGACTCGTAGGCGGCCAGCACTTCGTCGCTGATACTCAGGTTAGAAGCGACCGTCTGCACATCGTCCGACTCTTCCAGCTTCTCCATCAAGCGCATATTCTGCAGCGCCTTGCTCTTGGATAATTCCAGTTCGTTTTGCGGAAACCAGCGCAGCTCGCTGTCTTCGAAAGTGTAGCCGGCTTGCGTCAAAGCCTGTTCAACAGCCGCGAATTCATCCCGCGGCGTATAGACGATGATGCAATCGTCTTCTTCCACAACATCTTCCGCCCCGGCTTCAGCCGCTTCCATAAATACTTCATCAAAGTCGGCCTCGCCTGCCAGCGTGATATAGCCTTTTTGGTCAAATTGCCAGACGACTGCGCCATTGGTGGCCAGGCTGCCTTCGTGCTTGCTGAATGTATGTTTGATCTCGGCCAGCGCGCGATTCTTGTTGTCCGTCAAGATCTCCACGATATACGCCACGCCTTCGGGACCATAGCCTTCATAGACGATCTCGACCACTTCACCGCCGGCGATTTCGCCAGTGCCTTTTTTTATGGCTCGTTCGATATTGTCTTTGGGCATGTTGGCGGCGCGGGCTTTGGAAATCGTCAGTTTGAGCCGCGCGTTGGCATTTTCGTCGCCACCGCCTTCGCGCGCGGCCACCATGATATCGCGCCCCAGCCGTGTAAATATCTTGGCGCGCTTGGCATCTTCTGCCCCTTTCTTGCGCTTGATGGTCGACCACTTGCTATGACCAGACATGTGCCACGCCCCTTTTGAATCGTCACGCAATTTGCTTCAATTGTAGCGTATTGTCGCGGCGACATTATAGCCTGCAATGCTATAATAAGTCAGTTCATGTTGAAGTGGTTCGCAGCGAGGTCGGTTCTTGACAGAACACAGCGTGGCGGCAGACCAAGATGCTGGCTCGGCGCCGGTTGCAGCGCAAATCGGTGTCGTACATCCAGAGCGCGTCGCCTGGCTGGTGATGCTGGTTGCTTTTGCCTGCTTCTGCGTGCTGACTGTCGGCATCATCTTCGGCGTATACCAATTCTTGTTCCGGTCGGCAGTGGCGCTGCCCGTATCGCTGGAAGTCGCCAAAGGCACAGTCGGCATCACAGGCGCTGATTTGATCGAAGCGGTCGAACGCGACCAACGCGACCTCACCGACGCGGCAACCAGCATCAGCACGGATGCGCTTTCCCAAGCGACTATTCTTTTTTCTACTCCGACCGAAGGCGATGCCCAGTCCTCGTTGCTGGCTGCTGTCACGCTGCAGGGCAACACCGTTCTTACTTTCGATTATGCCAACACACCGCGCTTTGAATGGAGTCAGCTTCCGCAGCGCATCCAATTCACATCTTTGCGGGGCGCGTTGGATATTCTGGTCGGCGATGTCGGCGAACGCAGCCTGCAACTCGACATTTATAACGACGAACCCAGCGGTGGTGGCGTGCATGTGCAGCTGCTCAGCAAAGGTCGATATCGCCTGAGCGCCAGTGAAGACGAAGTGCGTTTGTTGAGCTTGTCTGGACGGGGCACAGCCCGCTTTTTGGATGAACCGAGCTTGCTCCGCAGCGCCCGAGCCGGGCAAGAGCTGGTCATGCGCTTGGGCAGCCGCAGCATTATCCAGCATGAGCGCATTAGTAGCGTCTTGAACGATCCCATCTTCAGTTTGCTTGAGCCGGCTGGGGTTGGCGCTGCAGCAAGCGATTCGCCGCCAAGCTGGGAATGCGCCATGCCCCTCGGACAGTCGCCGCCAGGCAGCTATAGCTTGGTTGAATTCGAAGGCCGGCAGGGCATGCGCTTGCGGCGGGTCAACAATGCGCGCACCAACGGAGAAGTGCGCTGTACGCAATTCTTCTCCGGCGGGCTGGATGTCAGCGATGTCGATTCCATGCGCATCCTCACCACTTTCAGCCCCGAGAATCAGTCGCTAAGCGTTTGCGGTTCCTTGGCCAGCGAGTGCATTCTGATGCTGCGCATCGATTATCGCGACCAATATGACAATAGAGGTTCTTGGTTGCGCGGCTTCTATTATGCCGAAGATGTAACCGGCGCGGCCCGCAAGACTTGCGCCAGTTGTATCCAGGATCATATTCATACCCGGCAAGCGGTCTGGTATACCTTCGACTCGGACAATCTGCTGAATCTGATCGCCGAAGAAATCCGCCCGCATCGCATCGACTCAGTCACCTTCTATGCATCGGGACACCAATTCGATATTGTCGTTGGCGAAGTCATCTTGCTGGTTGGCAGTTCGAACAACAACGGCGGGAATAATGGTTGATGCGCAGCATTCTGCAAGGCCCCAGCAGGAGATGGACCCATGCCTGAGAGCCTCAACGATATCTTCATGGTCGCATTTGTCTTCTCAGCGGTGGTGGTGGCGGCTTTCTGGCTGGCGATCGTCATCTGGGCATCCCGCGATATGCGCATGCGTTCGCGCGATCCTGTGGCACCCGTCTTGGTTGGCACGCTGGTCTTCCTGCTAAACCTGCCCGGCTTGCTGATCTATGTGCTGCTGCGCCCGCGCGAAACACTGGCCGAAGTATACGAGCGGTCGCTGGAAGAAGAAGCGCTGCTGCAGGAGATCGAAGAGCGCCCGAGCTGCCCAGGCTGTGGCCAGCGTGTGCAGCGCGATTGGCAAGCCTGCCCGCATTGCCATCATCGGCTCAAAAAAGCTTGCGTCCATTGCGACTACTTGCTGGAATTGCCCTGGAATATCTGCCCGCGCTGTGCCACCAGCCAGATCAACCCGACTTCCGATGGCACCATCCCCACCAGTTCGCGGCATGTGCAGCCCGCCGAGCCCGCGCCCATAGATGCCCGCTGGGTGGCCTCGCAAGAGCTGGAATAGCTAGATTTCGCCCGCTTCCCCAACAATATGGATTTTGATGAGGTTGGTCTGCCCGTCGACGCCGAAGGGCACGCCAGCGATAATCACCAGCCGGTCGCCTTCTGCCACCAGATGCTGGCTGTGCGCGGCGCGGATGATGTTGCGGATCATCTCGTCGATGGTGGTGAACTCGGGGATTTGCAGCGCAGTCACGCCCCAGACCAGCGCCATCAGCCGCTGCGTGGTCGCGTTGGGCGTCATGCACAATATCGGCGTGCGCGGGCGTTCTTTGGCGACTCGCCGCGTCGTATAGCCCGACATGGTCGTGGTGACGATGGCTGTGGGCTTGATCACTTCCGATATGTCCGAGGTGGCTTTGCTGATGGCATCGGACATTTCTTCGCGGGTTTCGTTGCCCGGCTGCCGCCAGGTTTGTGTCTGATGCGAACCATCGCCTTGGTAAGGCAAGTTCTTCTCGGCGATGCTGGCGATCTCGCTCATTACTTCCACAGCGCGCACGGGATACTTGCCGCTGGCGCTTTCGGCGCTGAGCATGATGGCGTCGGTGCCGTCCAAGATCGCGTTATAGACATCGCTGGCTTCGGCGCGGGTGGGGCGGGGATTATCGGTCATGGACTCGAGCATTTGCGTCGCCGTGATAACGGGCTTGGCGGCAGCGTTGCACAGGTTGATGATGCGCTTCTGGTGGAAAGGCACTTCTTCTGCGGGAGTCTCTATGCCCAGGTCGCCACGCGCCACCATAATGCCATCACAGACGGCGATGATGTCTTCGATATTCTCCAGCGCTTCGCCCATTTCGATCTTGGCGATGACAGACGCTCGCGCGCCCAACTGTTTCATCAAGGCGCATAGCTCGAGAATATCGTTGGCAGTGCGCACAAATGACATCGCGATGTAGTCGCAATCTTTCGACAAGGCAAATTCAATATCTTCGCGGTCTTTGTCGGTGATTGCGGAAAGCGTCAAATGGGCATTGGGGGCAGAAACACCCTTGCGCGATTTCAACGGACCGCCAACCACCACTTCGCAAAGCAGATTCTTGCCGTCAGTCTCCTTGACCGCAAACTGCAAGTTGCCATCGTCCAGCAGCAGTGTGGTGCCAGCCACGATATCGCGCAGGAATTCAGGGTGTGGCAGCGAGATTAGCCCGTCCGCGCCGATAACATCGTCCAGCGTCAGCGTCACGCTATCGCCGATTTCCAGCATCATCGGTTCTTCTCGCAGTGCGCCGATGCGGATCTTTGGTCCTTGAATATCGCAGAGTACGGCGACAACCGTGCCTTCTTCGGCTGCGATACGGCGAACATGATCGATCGTCCGCCCATGTGTCTGGTGGTCGCCATGCGAGAAGTTGATGCGCGCGACATTCATGCCCGCGCGGATCATGGCGCGCAGGGTGCTCGGCTCGCAAGAAGCCGGTCCAATCGTGGCAACGATCTTGGTATGTTTGCTATACAGGCTTAGTTGCACGCTCGTCCCGTCTCCATTCCCAGCCAACTATCAATTCTAACGCACATCGGCATTCAGGTTGGCAAATGCCGCCAGGCCAGCATAACGCGCGGCGCTGCCAAGCTGCTCTTCGATGCGTAACAATTGATTGTACTTGGCCACGCGATCGGTGCGAGCCGGCGCGCCGGTTTTGATCTGCCCGCTGTTCATAGCCACGGCGATATCGGCGATCGTGCTGTCTTCGGTCTCGCCGCTGCGATGGCTGGTCACCACGGTCATATTGTGGCGCTGCGCGAGCTGTCCGGCCGCAAAAGCTTCGGTCAATGTGCCGATCTGGTTGACTTTCAGCAGCAGCGCATTCGCCGCCCCTTCGTTGATGGCGCGCGCAACCTTGTCGCTGTTGGTGACGAGCAGGTCATCGCCGACCACCTGCACGCGATCGCCAATGGCAGCCGTCAGCCGCGTCCAGTTCGCCCAGTCGTTCTCGTCCAGTCCATCTTCGATGGAAATGATGGGATAGCGCGCGCACCAATCCGCCCAAAATTCGACCATCTCTTCGCCAGTCAGCCGCCGGCCTTCGATGTCCAGGTGATATAGGCCGTCCTGGTAAATTTCTGATGCAGCCGGATCCAGCGCGATGCAGATATCTTCGCCAGCTTGATAGCCGGCTTTTTCAATCGCTTCCATGATAACATCCAGCGCGGCTTGGTTGCTGCCCAGGCTGGGGGCGAAGCCGCCTTCGTCGCCGACTGTCGTTTGGAAACCCTTGTTGTGCAGCAGCTTGCCCAGCTGATGATAAATCTCGACGCCCCAGCGCAGGGCTTCGCGGAAAGTCGTCGCTCCCACTGGCATGACCATGAATTCCTGGAAGTCGGTGCTGCCCAGCGCGTGCTTGCCGCCATTCATGATATTCATCATCGGCGTGGGCAAAACATGCGCGTGCACGCCGCCCAAATAGGCATATAACGGCAGACGCAGGCTCACCGCAGCGACTTTCGCCAGCGCCAGCGACACGCCCAAAATGGCATTCGCGCCCAGCCGGCTCTTGGTGGCGGTGCCATCCAGCTCCAGCATCAGCTCGTCCAGCGCCTTCTGCTCGATTGGCGAGCGTCCGATGATCTCTGGACCAATGATCTCGTTGACAGCCGCGACCGCTTTCAGCACGCCCTTGCCGAGATAACGCGCCACATCGCCATCGCGCATTTCCAGCGCTTCATGTTCGCCAGTGGATGCGCCGCTGGGCACAATCGCCCGTTCCCGCGCCCCGTCGTCCAGCGCGATCTCGACTTCGACTGTCGGGTTGCCGCGCGAATCGAGCACCTCGCGAGCCACTACATCTAAGATTTTGGGCATGTTTCGCGCCTCCCTGGTCGCTGTGCAAGCTGCCGAGTCAGCGACATCGTTGCGGATTCCTAAGCTCAATATGATAATGCAAAAGCGAAGCGAATAAACCCTGAAGCGCGCTCATCGCCTTAAACGACCGCACAGCCGCATTCTCCGTTGAATTGCCGCGCAGCCATCCAGTAGAATAGCAGCCAAAGACTAAAGCACGATTAAGTTTCTGCGAAAGCATATCATGCGCGAACGGCGACAGGTCTACCTCGATCACTCGGCGAGCACGCCGGTGGACGCCCGCGTGCTGAAGGCGATGCTGCCTTTTTTCGGCGATGTGTATGGCAATTCATCATCGGCGCATCAAGCGGGCCGCGCGGCCGAACGCGCTGTCGAAGAAGCGCGCGAACGCGTAGCTGCCATTCTGCATTGCGGGGCGGCGGAAGTCGTCTTCACGGGTGGCGGCAGCGAAAGCGACAACCTGGCGATTCGCGGCGCGGCCTGGCGATCGCGGCAGCTTGGCGGGTCGAGTCGGTTGATCACTTCGCCGGTCGAACACAGCGCCGTGACAGAAACTATCCGCCAGTTGGATTCGCTGATGGGCTTCGAGGCGGAGATTGTGCCGGTCGATCGCTCGGGCACCCTGGACGAAGCGGCTTTCGAGCAGGCTTGCCAGCAGGGCGGTGCGGTCGCCAGCGTGATTTATGCCAACAATGAGCTGGGCAGCATCAACGATCTGGCGCGGTTGTCTGCCATCGCGCGGCGACATGACATTCCTTTTCATAGCGATGCCGTCCAGGCGGGCGGGCAGTTGTCGCTGGATGTGCAGGCGCTGGGTGTGGATATGCTCAGCTTGTCGGCGCACAAATTCTATGGTCCCAAAGGCACCGGCATTTTGTATATCCGCGAAGGCATCGAACTGGCCAGCGCCATAACCGGCGGCGGGCACGAGCATGGGCAGCGCGCTGGCACGCACAATACGGCGGGCATCGTTGGCTTGGCGAAAGCCTTGGAATTGGCGCATGAGGAGAATGCAGAGCGCAGCGCGCACTTTTCTAGGCTGCGCGACCGGCTGGTGACTGGCGTTTTGCAGGGCGTGCCCGGGGCGGAACTCAGCGGACACCCAACTCAGCGGCTGCCGTCTCACGCCAGTTTTGTGCTGCCTGGCATCGATGCCAACGCCCTGCTGATGCACCTGGACATGTGGGGAATCGCGGCCAGCAGCGGCTCGGCCTGCAAGGTGGGCGATCCCGCGCCCTCCGAGATTCTGCTGGCGGTGGGCTATTCGCCAACAGCGGCCAAGTGTGGTTTGCGGCTGTCTGTCGGGACGAGCACGACAGCGGAAGATATTGATTATGTGGTGGAAATCCTGGCGGATGCAGCCAAGAAGCTGCGAGACCTGTACAGCGAAGCGCCGATCCGTGAAAATGGCAAACAGCCTACAGCCGAGCCCTTGCATGTCAGGGGCTGAGCGAGTTTGCTGGGCGAGTCGCCGCCTCGCCCCTACAGCTGAAATCATTGACCGAGAGGGTGAATGAAGCAGCCAGCCAAGCGCGTTGTTGTCGCCATGAGTGGCGGCGTGGATAGTTCAGTGGCTGCGGCGCTGCTGGTGCGCGCTGGCTATGATGTGGTCGGCATGATGATGCGCCTGTGGTCAGACCCGGCCATGGGTGGCGCAGAGCACAACCGCTGCTGCACGCCAACGCAAATGAGCGATGCGCGCCGAATTGCCGACCAGCTCGGCATCTCTTTTTATGTGCTGGATACGCAGGATGTCTTTCGTGGCACGGTCGTGCAGTATTTCATTGACGGGCATCGCAGTGGCGATACGCCCAACCCCTGCCTGGAATGCAATCGGCGCATTCGTTTTGAGTGGCTGTTGAATCATGCGCGGGCGCTGGATGCCGACTACCTGGCGACCGGTCACTACGCCCGTATAACGCGCGCTGCGGACGGCGGCTGGTTGCTCAGGCGAGGAATTGATCACAACAAAGACCAGAGCTATGTGCTCAGCGTGCTCGGGCAAGCGCAGCTTTCACGCGTCATATTCCCGGTCGGCGAATATCCCAAAGCGCGTGTGCGACAGTTGGCGGCGGAACTGGGCGTGGATGTGGCTGGGAGGCGAGACAGCCAGGATTTGTGTTTCTTGGGGGCGGGCGATTACCGCGACTTTTTGCGGCTGCACGCGCCGGATGTCATGCAGGCGGGACCCATCGTTACGACCGCCGGGGATGTGCTGGGCGAGCATGGCGGGCTGGCAAATTACACGATCGGGCAGCGCAAGGGCTTGGGACTGTCCTATCACGAGCCGCTGTATGTGCTGGCGACCAATCCGCTGCGAAATGCGTTGATCGTGGGCACGCGCGACCAACTAGGGCGGGATTATCTGACAGCCGAGGGCGTCAACTGGATCGGCGGCGCGCCACCGGATTCGCAGTTCCGCGCCCTGGTCAAGATTCGTTACCGCGCGCAGCCTCAGCCCGCCGAAGTGATCATTGCCAGCGTCGACAGCTTCCAGGTGCGCTTTGATGAGCCGCAGCGCGACATCACGCCGGGGCAGGCGGCTGTCGTATACGCTGATGATATCTGTCTCGGTGGCGGCGTCATCGCCAAGTTCGAAGACGATTCGCTTTCCCTAGGCGGCTAGTAACTGCGCCACTTCCGCGGGAAATAATAACGAGAAGCCAGCAGCAACCGCGATATTCTGCGCATAGGGCAGAATGGTGAATGGTCGAATAGCAGCGCCCCTCATTCTGGAAAATGCGACAAAGACGCCGACGCTCAACCCACCCAGCAGCATAGCCAGCAGCACCATGACCAGCGAGCCGGGAAAACCGACAGCCAGCCCACAGACCGCTCCCAGCCAGATATCTCCCCGTCCAAAGACGATGGTTGCGGGTGGCAATTCATGCTGCTTGGCGAACAAGCTACCGCCCAGGTAGGCAATGCTGAATGCGCCGCCAGCGAGAATTGCGCCGACCAAAGCCGATTGCAGGACGGGCGAGTTATTTGCCAGCGCGCTATACAAAGTAAAGCCCGCTAACGCCAGCAGCGCGCCGCTATGAATCGTGCGCTGCCGTAAATCGATGACTGCAATGTAGGCCAATAGCGCCAGTTGCACAATCGTAATGCCGAACGCTATGCCAGACATGATCAACTTGGCGGCGGCAGCAGCGTCATAGCGATGAGCAACAGCGCCAGCACGCTTAGCACGCCAGCCGCCAGCATGCCCAGTCGCTGATTGCGCGTGAGCTCGCCAGCGTCGTCCATAATTGGCGCGTCCGCCAGGTCCAGCTCCAGCGGCAGCGCAACCGACCCGTCAATCCGCCACAATTTCAAACGCGGTTTGGGGTTCGCCAACGAAACGATCAACTGCAACAGAGTGTAATCTGTAGCGCCAGCGATGTCGGATCGCGAGGGAATAGGCGGCGTAGACGGATGCGAATGATACACGCCCAGCCAATCCAGCCCGTGCGCGTCAATCTGTTTCAATCCGCGCAGCTGCTCATCTGGCGCCAGGGCGAACTCCTGCTCGGGCTTGGCTGCGACATTGGCAACGGGCAGCGCCAACGATATTAGAACGCCTTTGCCCGCCAGCAAGCCACAGACCTCTCGCGGCGACCGGGCGGCGGCATGCTCGATGATATTTCGCGCGGCTGTGTAAGCGATGCGCATACAACTGCCTACTTCTCTTCGGGCGGGATGCTGAAATTGACTTCTAGCGCATCTTGTGGCGGATCGCGCGTCTCGAAATACAGCTCTGCCCGCAACGTGTAGTCGCCGGTCGGGTCATCCAGCCCGCGGATGTGCATGGTGAATTCGTTTTGGAAGTGCATGGTCGCGATGATATCCAAATCGCTGACCAGCAAGCCATCGCTGCGGCGCGCTGTGATGACCAGGTTGGGTCGTTCCTGAAAAGGCGTCAGCGACAGGTTGACCTTGACGCGGAAGCGGTCGGCATAGGGGCTGGCGCGAAAATCCTCGATCTTGAGCTTGTGGCGCGGCTGAGGCACCTGGCTGGGATCGTTGAACAGGTTGATTTCCATGTCTCAGGTTCCTCCCGCCGTTTGTTGCAGCTGGCTGAGCACGCGCATGGCTTTGTCAAAATCGTGATCGCGCACCACAACATGATCGCGCGAGAAAGCGGCATAGGTCAAGATAGGGATGCCGTTGTCCGCCAATGCCTTGCTAACCAGCGCCATGAAACCGACCAACGTTGAATCCAGCACTATGTCAAATGTAATCTGGCGATACGCCGCGTCGCTAATGGTCGCGTGTCGCAAGCGGCGAGCAAATTCCCGGCAAGCATCATCGGGCAGCAGCAGCGTAACTTCGTCTTTGTCAGCCAGCAGCGCGCTGAATGGGGTGGCGGCTTCTGCCAAGACGCCTGCAGCCAGCGTAATCGCATTCGCCGGCAGCTGCAGCAAACGATAGACGCGACCGTCACTGGTTAGCGTCGCCCCTCGCAGCGCGGCTTCGGCTGTCTGTGTCATACCACCTCATTCATCAAACTGATAAGTCGCTTCGGCATAATAGCGCACGCCGCGGCGGGCAAATTGCGCTTGCAGCCAGTCTGTCAGCTGCCGATTCTTGGTTTGCAGCGGCAGATCGGCGCGCAGTCGCTGCATAGGATAGCGCAGGTTCAGCGCCCGCCCATGGATGATGTGCCGGCTGATGCCCGGCGGCAGGTAGGCGCATTGCGTGGCGGCGGCGATGATGTCCTGCGGCTGATAAATCGGGAAGTCGACCAGCGCCACCCCGGTTGGAAAAAGCGTCCATACCTGCGTTGGATCGGTCAAGGATGTGCGATACAGTGCCGCGCTGCTGTGATAGGCATCCACCACCGTTCGCAAGGCCGCATTTCGCTCGCGCAGGCTGTCGACCTGGGCGCGGATGCCGAAGGAAGAGCCATCGCGCAGCGTGAATGAGGCGATTGCCTTTGGGTCTTCGCTAGGGCTTATCTCTATGCCGGGCAGCGCTTCCAACTCGCGCCGCAAGCTCGCCGAATCCCAGTCGGCCACGATATGCTGCCACACGCCCAGATCGACCGTGCCGCTCTCGTAGGCAACGACTTGCACGAGAATATGTGGGAAGCCCAGCTCCTTCATGGAGACATGCCGGTTGGAGCCGTCCATCAGCACGAACTTGCCATCAATAGCCGGCGCAACCAGGGGAGGATTGGTGAAGAAGTCGGCCTCTTGCAGGCGCGCCATCAGCGGGCCAGAACGCTGCATATCGCTGGTTTCGTGGGGCAGCACCGCGTCAATGTCGACTATGCGCAGATCGGGCGGCGGGGCGCTGTGCGGATTCGCAAACACGGCGTGAACCAGTAGAATGACCCAGCAGGATGACAAGGAAGCGCGCATAGCCTAGCACGAAGCGGGCGAGGCGGCAATCTCGACTGTCGGGCGAGGAGGTTCGAATGGGGGCGCAAGAGCAAGGCGCAGATTCGATAGGCGGTCGTTGGCTGGCTCTGCCGCGCACGCTGGTCTTCGTGCTACACGATGACGCCGTGCTGATGATGAAGCGCGCACCGCACAGGCGCGTTTTTCCCAACCAATATAACGGTCTGGGCGGGCATATTGAACGCGGCGAAGACCCAGCTGCGGGAGCGCTGCGCGAGATATACGAAGAAAGCGGCTTGCATGTGCATTCCCTGCGCCTGCGCAGCATCCACAATATCGACGCCGGCGGAAAAACGGGCATTATACTGTTTGTGTATACTGCCATCAGTGAAGGGCGCGCCGTGCAGGCCGACGGGACAGAAGGCACGCTGGAATGGATCCCGCGCGAGCGACTGGAGGAGCTTGATCTTGTGGAAGACTTGCCACAGCTGCTGCCGCGATTGCTGGAGATGAATGACGACGACCCGCCACTGAGCGTCCATGTCAGCTATGACGAGTCCGATAGCATTATGCTGCGTTTCCATGACCAAGACTGACGCGCCGGTGCGCCGCAATCCCATAAAGCGGCTGGGCTGCTTGCTGCTGTTGGCGCTGTGGTTCGCGCTGCTGTTGTTTCCCTGCGGCTTGTTTTATCTGGCTGCCAACGGAGAGATCCGCCTTCAGCACGGCGATATCCCCCAGCCGCACGCCCATCCGCTGCTGTTGATATCGCTGGTCAGCGAACAGGATGAACGCGGACTGCGCATCGAGTCGTCGCGTATCGTTGCGGATCAGCCACGATTGTGCGTGGAGACGACGATGCGCTTTGTATTGTGGCAATCGAGCGGAGGCGACCAAGATGTGCGCTACTGCGATTGTTATGTGCAAAGCGCGGATGACAACTGGACGCTGAGCGATACCAGCGCCGGCACCTGCCAGCCCCGTGGAGCGCAATGATGGACTTGCTGCAAGCGATCGACCCGGCCTATCTGCCTTTCATCGCTGTCGGGTGTGCGTTGTTGTGCGTCGCGCTGCTGATTATCGGCTTCGTACTGCAGGCGCTCAGCGGAATCATCGATCTGCTGCTGGGCATCTTCGGCGCGTTTGTGGATTTGCTGCAGGGCGGTCCGGGTGCCTGGCTGGGCTGCGCGCTGGCGATCATCACGCTGGCCGCTTGCGCAGGAGTCGCCATCTTACTGATTGACGCGCCCAATAGCTGTGCTGCGCACCCGACCAACTTCTGTCGCTGGTTCGGCTTTATTCCCTAAGCGCCGTGCGGTCGAGCGCCAGTTGGCAGCAAAGGCGGAAAACTACTTTGCAATGCTAAGTATTTTTTGCTAAAATGCAATCAGCATCCGCAACTGGAGTCAAGGCATGGCAACGACCGCAATCTCGCTAAATCGCTCACAAGCCTATCATGCCGAGATCGACAAAGGCAGTCTGTGGCTGCGCAACCGCCGCTGGGACTTGTTCTTCATCACGCTCAGCGTGGTTGTCGTGCCGCTGCCCTATGTGATGTACCTGTTGGGCGTGCGATTTGGGCTGGATGACGATATCAGCCGCAACCTGGTCAACGCCTTTGTCGCGGTGGCTATCGGCGGCCCGCACATGATGTCGACCTTTCTGCGCACGGGCCTGGACGAACGCTTCAAAGAGCGCTATCCGACGCTGATCCGCTCTTCCATCATCATTCCCGTCATCGTGATTTCGCTGGCTTTTCTGAACCTCAGCTTGATGCTGACCTTCTTCTTTTTCTGGGCGTCGCTGCATGTCTTGCACCAAGTCACCTATATCGTCGAGCTCTACAATCACAAAGAAGCCAGGTTCGTCCGCCGCAGCGCTTTGAATCCGCTGGCGCGCTTGATTGATTATGCGATCGTGCTGACCAGCCTCTTCCCGATCGCCATGTGGAAGATCAGCCAGGGCGCATTCGAAATCGGGCAAAACGACTTGGGCGAAGCGATCCCCGATCTCTTCCAGCAGCCCGATAATCCCTGGTTTTTCATTCTTGTAACGCTGATTTTCTGCACGGCGCTGGTCGCCTATATCGGCAAGTCGATCTATGAAGCGCGACACGGCATCCTCAACCTGCCCAAATTCACTTTCGTCACGCTGACGGTGATCGTCGCTTTCTTTACGCCGCTGCTGCCCAATCTCGATACGGCTTTTCAAGGCCTGAATACCTGGCATTCTTTCCAGTATCTGGCGATCAC
>DAOUJB010000177.1:0-11580 GCA_034423155.1 Anaerolineae bacterium
AGCCGTTTTAGGTTGAGTTCGGATTTAATCAAGGCGGCGTGGCGCTCGACTACCTGCGCTTCGGCAACATCGCGCAGGGCGAATTGGGCGCTGGCCAATGGCTGCCGCACGCCCAGCTGGGCCGCATTGCGCGCGGCCAACCCGAGGCTGACCAAGCGACGAACCAGCGCCATCTCTTCCACGAGCGCATCGTTGATCAGCGATTTGTCAACGGGGGGCCATTGCGAAAGGTGCACGCTTTCGGGCAGCGCTGCGAATTGCTCGGCGACCAGGTTGCGATACAAGTCTTCGCTGAGGAAGGGCATGGTCGGCGCGAGCAGCTGCGCGATCGTGCAGAGCGCTTCGTACAAGGTGGCATAGGCAGATAATTTGCTCGCGTCGACTTCGCTCTTCCAGAAGCGGTCGCGGCTGAGGCGCACATACCAATTGCTGAGGCGCTCGACGAAGTCCTCAATCGGGCGCGTGGCATTGGTGGCGTCATAATCCTCGAAGGCATCGGTGACCACCTGGATGAGATTGTGCAATTCTGCCAAAAGCCATTGGTCGAGCAAGTCGCGCTCGGCCGGCTCTGGCGCGGGCTGGTTGGGCGTCCAGCCATCGATATTGGCATAGGTCACGAAGAAACCATAGGTATTCCACAGCGTCGACCAGAACTTCTTGATGACTTCGTTGACCAGGTTGATAGAAAAACGGCGCGGCTCGCCGGGCGGTCCGGAGGTATAGAGATACCAGCGGAAGGCATCGGCACCAGTCTGCTCCAGGACTTTCCAGGGATCGACGATATTGCCCTTGCTCTTGGACATTTTCTGCCCGTTTTCGTCCAGGATGTGCCCCAGGCAGATGACATTCTTGAAAGCGACTGTCTCAAAGAGCATGGCGGAGATGGCATGCAGGCTATAGAACCAGCCTCGGGTTTGGTCGACCGCCTCGCAGATATAATCGGCGGGATGCTGCTCTTCCATAATATCGCGGTTGTGTTGTGGATACGCCCACTGCGCCAGTTGCATGGCACCGCTGTCGAACCAGACATCGATGACTTCGGGCACGCGATGCATGGTGCCGCCCTCGCCAGTCGGATTCTCGAAAGTAATGTCGTCCACAAAGGGGCGGTGCAGGTCCAGCTCGCTTAGGTCTTCGCCAGCCAGTTCGCTGAGCTCGTCGATGCTGCCCACGCAGATCATGTCGCCGTTGGCATCGTCCACCCAAACGGGCAGCGGCGTGCCCCAGTAGCGTTCTCTGCCCAGCGACCACTCTTTCAAGTCGTCCAGCCAGTTGCCAAAGCGGCCATCGCGCACATGCCCCGGCACCCATTTTACGGTCTGGTTCAGGTCGACCATGGTCTGCTTATACTTGAGTGTATCGATGAACCAGGTTTCGCGGGCGAAGTACATCAGGGGCTTGCCATCGCGCCAGTTGTGCGGGTAGCTGTGCTCGGTGGTTTCGCGCCGATACATCAAGCCGCGCTCGGACAAGTCGGCGATGATGTGGCGGTCGGCGTCTTTGAACCACAGGCCGCGAAAGGTGGAAACCGCATCGACAAAGCAACCGCTTTCATCGACGGTGATCAGCACGGGCAGGTCGTATTTGCGGCCCGTCGCCAGGTCGTCCACGCCATAAGCCGGCGCTGTATGCACGATGCCGGTGCCATCGCTGGTGCTGACATAATCGGCAGCCACCACATAGGCATAATCCTGCTCGACTGGCAAGAAAGTATAAAGCGGCTGATAACGCCAACCCAGCAGGTCTTTGCCACGCATGCGGTCGACGATGCGGTAGGCGGCTGGATCGCGCAGCACTTGGTCCATCAGCGCTTCGGCAAGGATCAACTGCTCGGTGTCTTCGCTGTCGGGCGCTGGACCTTCGACCAACACATAAGAGACATCCGCGCCAACAGCCAACGCGGCATTGGCGGGCAGGGTCCAGGGCGTGGTCGTCCAGGCGAGCATGTATACGCCGGGCTTGTCTCGCAGCGGGAAGCGCACAAAAACGCTGGGGTCGGTGATGGTCTTGTAACCCTGCGCGACCTCGTGACTGCTGAGTGGCGTGCCCGAAGAGGGGCTGTAGGGCACGACCTTGTAGCCGCGATACAGCAGACCTTTATCCCAGAATTGCTTGAGAATCCACCAGACACTCTCGATGTATTCGTTAGAAAAGGTCACATAGGCGTCATCCAGATCGACCCAAAAACCCGTGCGTTCGGTCAGTTTTTCCCATTCATTGATGTGGCGGAAGACATTTTCGCGGCAGCGGGCATTGAACTCGGCGACCCCGTATTCTTCGATCTGCGCTTTGTTGTCGAAGCCCAGTTCTTTTTCGACTTCGATTTCGACCGGCAAGCCATGCGTATCCCAGCCGCCGCGCCGCAGACAATAGAAGCCTTGCATGACCTTGTAACGCGGGAACATGTCCTTGAATGCGCGCGCCAGCACATGATGGCTGCCCGGTTTGCCATTGGCGGTGGGCGGTCCTTCATAAAAGACATAGCGGGGAGCATCATCGCGCCCTTCGGTGGTGCGTTCAAAAATGCGGTTATAGCGCCAAAAGTCCAGCTGCTGCTGCTCGAGCCGGTTGATAGACTCGCTGTTGACTCTGGTATCGACTGCCCTAAACATGCGCGCACATTCCCCGCAGACAAACGGATTCGGCAGCGATTATGACCGAATTTTCCAAGAGGCGAAAGGGTGGAAGTCAGGCGGATGGTTGGCTGGCGGCACTTGTCCAAGCGCGCACGAATTGTAGCAGGTGCTCGCCGTAAGCTGTGTCGGCGGCTTTCTGCGCTTCGCCACGCCAAAACTGGATCGTTTCGCTGCCGATATCGGGCGCTTGGGCGACGCCCAGTTGGTGCAGGTAGCAATCCAGCAACGCGACTTGCTCGGGCGATTCCAGCAGATGCGGGCGGGCGGCGAGGAATTGTTCCTGCGCGCTTTGCTTTTCACCCTGCAAAAAGTGGCATTGTCCCAGCTCGAGGCGCACAAGGTCGGGCGCGCCGGCCTCCAAAGCCGACTCGATGAATTGCCGAGCGGCGGGGAATTGCCCCTGTATTAGCAGCAGCTTGCCCATGCTAAACAGCGCGAGGTGATGCCGCGGCTTTCGATCCAGCGCGCGCTGCAAGGCTCGTCGGGCTGTCTCGAATTGCCCCAGATGCCGGTAGCTGTTGCCCAGCAAGACCAAGGCATCGACCGACTCGCGGCCTCGTTCGGGCAGGGCTTCCAAGAGCGACCGCGCCGCCGCATAGTCGCCCGCGATGAAATGCTGCTGGGCTTGATGATATGGCGAGATATCGCGGCGGTTGCCCCACAGATAGAGCAACTGCAGTGTGACCAGCAAGCCAAATGCGCCGATGCGCGCCGGCAACTGCAATTGAGGCGGACCCGCCAAGCCCACAGCCAGCAGAATCGCCAGCAATACCAGCGCCATGGCAAACGCAAGGCGGGTTGGCATGTCCCAACTTGGGCTGCGGCGCTGCAGACCTCGCAAGAAATGGCGCAGCATCATGCCGGTTGCTTGCTCGCCGTCTGCGCCTCGCCTATCGCGACTTCAATCTTTTCCAGTTCATAATTGAGCAGGCTGCCATAGGCCGTGCCTTTCAGAGCGTGCAGGGTCGACTTCCAGGCTTGCAAGCCATGTTGCGTGTCGATCATGCGTTTGGTTGCGGCTTGGGCATCATCAGTTGCACCCTGTCTTTGAAAATGCTTCGACAAATAATAATTGACGCGCACGGCGTACATGGAGGGCATGGAATAGAGCGCGGCATGTTTGAATGACTCGATTGCCGAGTCGTGTTCGCCCGCCAACTGCTGCACAAAGCCCAGCTCTGCCCAGATGATCGGCTGCGAGGGAGAAAGCTGCGCGGCTGTCTGCAATGCCAGCGCCGCCTCGCCATAACTGGCTTGCATGCGATAACCATTCGCCAGAGTCATGTAGGCACCCGCATCGCCAGGGAATAGCTGCACAGCGCGATCGGCAGTTTCTTGCGCTTTTGCCAGCTGACCATTGTAGGCATATGCGCTGGTGAGCAGCATCAGCAGATCGGGCGTGATCTTGCCGCCAGCCAGCACGCGTTCCAGCAGCTGGATCGCTTGCGGGAACTGCATATTCTGGATGAGTCGATAAGCCTCGCCATAGCCCGCGCCATAACGCCGCGACTGCCGGGCCAGCAGAATGCCCACCAGGAAGAATCCCAACAAAATCATGCTCGCCGACAGACACAAGCCCGCCAGCGACATCTGTGCCACGGGCGACAAGTAGGGGTCAAGCGGCTGGGTGATGCCGTCCGCCAGCTCGACCAACATACCGATCACAAAGATGATAAAGCCCAGCGCGGCCAGGCCAACGCAGACAAATACCGCGACCCAAGCCAACAGGCGGCGCAGAGACATCGTCCGCCCCTAGCCTGCGATGGACACTGGCTCGCCAGCGATCAGTCGGCGCGCCTGCTCAATATCGTCTTCCAACACCGCACGCAGCGCCTTTGCCTCGTCTGCGCTCATGATAACCTGCCATTCTTCTTGCCCAGCGCGCTCCCGCCGCAGCGAGTCTACAGCCGCATCTGCAGCGACGGCATCAGCTAGCCGTGTATGCGCGCGCCACAAGTATAAATGCGCCAAGAGCCGATGTCGAGAATCGGGCATTTTTGCCGCCAGCGCCGTCTCGATGTGGCTGATCACGGCCGGGCTGTCTTGCAGGCGGTCTTCGATCATGCCTAGATTGTACGCGGCGACCCATTCGTCCGGCGCAAGTTGCTGGGCTTTGCGAGCCGCTGCCCGCGCTTGCTGATAACGCCCCGCCTGCAGCTCGACTTCCGCGAGGCCATTGTGCGCCACGGCCGATCGCGGTTCCAGCTCGATCATACGCCGATAATCTTCCCGCGCGGATGGCAGCCGGTCCGCCAGGCGATGCAGCTCGGCGCGAAATCGGTAATGCTCGGCTGCGCGGGGTTCTGCGGCGATCTGCGCGTTCATGGCGGCGATAGCGGCCGCATAATCGCTTTTGCGCATGGCTTTGACCGCCGCTTTGACATGCCCCGAGCCAGCGCTGCGGAAGATGAATAGGCCCGCCACGATCCAACCCAAGCCCGCGCCCACGAACAGCCCGCTGAACTGCGGCGCGACCAGCGTGCCAATGACCATAGCCAGCAGCGAGGGCAGCGCCACGCCCAGCCAACGTTTGCGCTCCTCGCTCGGCAGGCGACTGAGAATCAGCCCGGCCGCGCCAACCAGAAATACCAGCAGCAGCAAAGTCTGCAGCGCGGTCGCCCAACCCTGATCGCCACCCAATGCCGTCAGCGCCAGGCTCGCCAAGCCGGTGACAGCCAGCAAGCCCAGCAAGAGGCGGAAGTTGCGCGGACCCAGGAAGATCTGCAATCGCTTCAGCATCTGGCAGACTCCAGACGACTCGCGGGCGCGACATAGTTGCTGATTTGCACGACGATCTCTTGCTGCTGAAAGGCGTTGACGCGGCGGATGATCACATCGTGTTCGTCCAGCCAATAGGCAACCGCCTTGTCAACATAACGAAAGCGCCGCGTTGCAATCGCGCGTTTGCCCAGCCTCAGCATGTCTGTGCCCGTCGCGGCAACCGGCGAGGCAACTTGCTGCAATGTGCCCGGCAGCAGCTGCGCATAGTCGAAAGCCGGCACGAAGAGCCAGGTCGGCGCATGGCCCCGCGCAGCCAAAGCGGCGATCGCGCGTCCCCGAAATGGTAGCAGCGGCACATCAATCAATGTATCGGGCGGCAGCTCGAACTCACGGTATTGACGTGCAGCGCCGTTCAACTCATAACCAACCTGCAGGCAACCATCGGCAAGTTGATAAGTGGCGCGTAGATCGCGAACGCCGCCCGGAAAATGCGCATTTTCGTAACGGATATCGAGCCGCGCCAGCCCGCCAGCCCGATCCAGCAGCGCCTCCGCCAAGACCGTGCGGCCCTCTTCGCGCAGCGAATCGGCATGGACGCGGATGAATTGCTCGCCATCTGGATGCGCGTGAATCGTCCAGGTTTCGCTCTTCTGCAGCGGCGCGCCCTGCTTGCTGAAGTGGTAGCGTCCACCCGCGACGAAGCGTTCGTGCGCCTGCACTGGATGCAAAGCGCGCATCAGTCGCCGATCTCCACATATAGTCGTTTGTTGATGCCGCCCTTGCTCTTGTATTTGCTGATTTTGATGCTGCCGACTTCGCTGGTGTTGGCGACATGCGTGCCGCCATCGGCTTGCAAATCCAAGCCCACAATCTCCACCGTGCGCACTTCTTTGATGCCGGGCGGCAGCAGGTTGATCTTCGTGCGGATGAGATCGGGGATTTCGAAGGCTGCTTCGCGCGGCAGGATGTCGATTTTGACGGGCCGGGCATTCGCCACTTCTTCGTTGATCTTGACTTCGATATCGGCCACAGTTTCGGGCGAAAGTCGTTCAAATTCAAAGTCCATACGCGCCGAAAGCACAGCCATGTTGCCGCCGGTCACGCTGGCTTGATAATCGCGCCAAATCACGCCGCAGAGGATGTGCATGGCGGTGTGCGTGCGCATGATTTGGTAGCGTCGCTGCCAGTCGAGTTCCGCCTGCACGGTCGCGCCGATGGGAGGCAGATCGCCATCAATGATATGCAGGCCGCCGCGCCGGGTCGTCTTGATTCTCCATTCGGCTCCGTCCGCGCGCAGCCAGCCGCGATCGGGTTCTTGCCCGCCACCACCGGGATAAAAAGCCGTGCGGTCGAGCAAGACGCCGCTTTGCCCGGCCGCGTGTTCGGTCACCACCGCGCTGAAAGTCCGCAGGTAGCTATCGCGCAGATACAGAAAATCGGTCATAATTCGTCTCCTGGGATCACCGCTCGCATGCGCAGCAAAGTTACCTGCCCGCCCATCGTCCTCCAAAATGCCAGCGCAGATGGGTTGCGCGCGCTCGTATACCATTCAAAGCTCGTCACATTGCAGGCGCGAAACCACAGCATCAGCCGCTCGATCAGCCGGCGTCCGATTCCCTGTCGGCGCTGCTGCGCAGAGACGAAGATTTCCGTAATCAAGCCAGAGCGCTTAGATTCGAACATGTCGTTGCTGATATCGGCGATGCCGCCACTGATGTAGCCAACCAGCTTGCCATCGACTTCCGCCACCAGAACGCGCGCGCAAGAATCGCGCAGGCGGTATTCGATGAAGCGCGCGTACGCTTCTGCGCCATCGGCTGCCGGGCGAAATGTCGCCGCGTCCAGTTGGGCGTGCTGCGCGGCCATCTGCGCCCACAGCTGGCTGATGCGCTCGATGTCGGTCGGCTGCGCCAGGCGGATCATAACGACAGCCAATAGCGCTGCGAACGCGGAAGAGCGCCCTGCCCGCGCCAGAAAGCCACCTCGACCGCATAGCCGATGGGCGCGTCAATCTCCAATACATCGACGCCATGCGAGCGCAGCCAAAGGCCGGCTCGTGCCAGGAGCTGGCTGCTTAATGCAGTATGCGGCTGGTGCAAATCGACAGCCATCGCCAATAGCCTGCCCACGCACGGCGGAATCAATCCCGCTTCTCCCGCGCAAATGCCCACGGCCGCGAATCCAGCCAATTCGTCTCGCGACTCCGCGACAAACATGGCGGTTTGGTCGTCGGCAAGCCAGTCGCTGGCAGCCCTTTGCCATGCGGGCAGTGCATCGGGCGCAAACTGGATGAGCGATTCGCCCTGCTGCAAGAGACACTGCCGCTCAAACCACAGCTGGCTGGCGGCTGGCAAGTCTGCTGGAGAAGCCTCGCGGATGAGCATGACATGCGCAACTGGTTGTCGGTGGGCGGAAGCATAGCACCGGCCAGCGCCGACAACAAGCGGCGAGCTAATGGCGACGCGGTTACATCGCGCTATAATGGGGACAAAGAATGGCAGCGCAGAGGCGGCAAAGGAGCCAAATCATGTCCCATATGCCAGCAGCGGAGAAAATTGGTCAGGCTTGGCGGATGCACCGCGATAGCGACAACGACAGCGCCATCCGGATGTTCAACGACATCTTGGCGACGCACCCCGAAAGTGTGGACGCGCTATATGGCTTGGGCTTGTCGTACAAAGCCAGCGGAGAAACTGCCGAGGCGGCGAGCGCATTTGAACAGGCGCTGGGCATCACCGAAAGCGCGCTGTCCGCCGTCATACAGACATCGCATGCCGAGGGGCATCAGAGCGGCAACGACCTGGAAACAGACTATGACGACCGCTACATGATGCTCTCGCGCATGCTCAAACAGCGTCTCGAAGAAGTTTCCTAGCGCTGACAAATATGCGCAAGCGGGAGCGTCTGGAGCGCGCGCTGGCGGGCGAGGCGCTTGATCGTGTGCCGGCGGCGCTTTGGCGTCATTTTCCTGGCGACGACCAGCGTTATACCGATCTCGCCCGTTCGATAATCGACTTCCAGCACGACTACAACTGGGATTTTGTGCGCGCCCTGCCCGCACGGGGTTTTCTGGTCAGCGATTATGGCGTGAGCGATGCCTGGCGCGGCGACTCGCGAGGAGTCCGCGAGATCGACAAGCGTATCGTGCGGCGCTCGCTGGACTGGACCGAGCTGCGACCGCTTTCGCCGGGCAGAGGCGCTTTGGCGCGGCAGGTCGAGTGCTTGCGGCTCGTAGACCAGGCGCTGCAAGCCGATGATACGCCACTCCTTCCGACCATCTATAGCCCTTTGATACAGGCGGCGCAACTGGCGGGACCACAGAAATTGCTGCGCGATCTGCGCTTGCGTCCCGACCGTCTGCGCAGCGGTTTGACGCAATTGACCGAAAGCACCATGCGCTTTATCGCGGCGCTCGCAAAGCTGGACAACATCGCTGGCATCTTTCTTGTCACCGAATACGCCGACCACGACAGACTTTCCGAAGCCGAATATGCCGCCATCGCGCTGCCACACATCCGCAATCTGCTGGTTGCCTTGCCCAGCCGCTGGTGGCTGAATATCGTGCAGGTCGCCGGCGCATCGCCCATGCTGGGGCTGATCGACGAGCTGCCCATCCAGGCGCTCAATTGGGATGTACAGGCGGCTGGCACTTCGCTGGACGATGCGCGCAACACATTCCACAGCGCCATCTGCGGCGGATTGAGCGACGAAGACCTGCTGCTGGGCACGCCAAGTTTGCTGCGCGCGGCGATACAAGACGCCTGTCGCCAATGCAAATCGCGGCGGCTAATCATCAGCGGCAGCGGCAGCGGCTTTGTCACCACGCCTTTGTCCAACATCCGCGCCGTGCGCAGCGCTATCGAGAGCGAGACCTAGCTATGTCCCTGCGAGTCATCGCCGGCAGCGCGCGCGGCAGACGATTGAAAGCGGTGCCCGGCGATAGCACGCGCCCGATTATGGACCGCGTCAAAGAGGCGCTGTTCAGCATCATCGGCACGCAAATACGCGACGCCAACTTCCTGGATCTTTTTGCCGGCACGGGCAGCGTCGGCATCGAAGCGCTGAGTCGCGGCGCTAGCCATGCGCTATTCGTGGAGACCGACCGAGCCGCCATGGGCACAATCCGCGCGAATCTGGAGCGCACGAAATTGGCGGGCAAAGCGCGAGTCATCCGTCGCAGCGCGTTTGCCGTGCTGGACGATTCGCCAGACAGGCACTACGACTTCATCTTTGTTGCGCCGCCGCAATACCGCGGCCTGTGGCTGAAGACGCTGCGGGCGTTGGAAAAGAATGCGGCTTGGCACGACCCCGACTGCACGATCATCGTCCAGATCGATCCTGAAGAGCTTGAGCCAGGGCTGGAATTCGCGCGACTACAGCTGGTCGACCAGCGCAGATATGGGCGGACTATGCTGCTCTTTTTGCGGTTTGCGGACCAGTAGCTGCTCTATTTTTCCCGAAAGGTCAGGCAGATTCTGACAGCCGCGCCACGAATTCGCGTGCCTCGTCCGGCGTAGACAGCTCGCCGAGAACTTGTGCCTCGCGCAAAGCCGTCAACGCCTCGCCAATCTGCGCCCCGCCCTCAATTCCCAGAATCCGCTTGACATCATGACCGGTCAGCAAGAGCTTGGGCTTGACCAGTGTGTCGCGCTGATTGAACCAGACATCCAACAGTTGCGTGATTTGATCGACGCGCCCCAGCCAGTCGCGTTGATCCAGCGTCACGCCTTGAGTCGCCAGCAGCTTCGCCGCGCCCAGCAAGATGACATCCACACCGCAATCGCCCAGCCGATGCCAGAAGCGATGCTGCTCGAGCCGCGTCATAGACCAATCCAAACTGGCGAATTCGTAGCCCGCCACGCGACTGAGAATACGCGATTCACCTGTGCTGAGCCGCAGCGATTCTGCGACCGTTGCGGCTTGATCGGCATCTTGCAGCAGCGCAGACAGCACCAGCAGCTGGGCGTGCTTGCGCCCGTTGCCGTACTCCTGGTCGAGGTGCGCTTGCAGGCTGGAGCGGAAGCGGTCGAGCTGGATCACCAGCATGCCCAGATCGAAGGCCGCGGCCGTGTTGTCGGTGCGGCGGCGGCTGATAGCGGCCAAGAGCGTCGACAGGCGGGCAACATGTGCCAAAGACCGGGGCAAATCGGCAGGCGCGATTGCCGGGACGAGCATACGCAACAGCCCCAGATGTTCGAGAACGCGCAAACCACGCGCCGCTCGATCCAGCCCCAGCAGCTTAAAGAATTCGTCACGGATACGCTCGGCCGAAGTCTCGCGAATGCCCTCCGTTCGGTGGCGAATGTCAGCAGCTGTCGCGGGCTCGATCGCAAGGCCGAATTGTGTGCTTAGTCGCACCGCGCGAAGACCACGAATGGGATCGGCAGCGATCGAGTCGGGCGAGCAGCGCCGCAGAATCTTGGCTCTTAAATCCCGCTTACCATCCAGGGGATCGACCAAAGCGCCGATATCGCCCAGCAGGTCGGCAGCCATGGCATTCACGGTGAAATCACGATCGCGCAGGTCGTCTTCCAGTGTTGTGCCGCGCTGATCGGCGAAGTCCAGGCAAAGTGTGCGGTCAGCCTCTTTCACGAAGACGCGCGCCACGCCTCGTTCGCGATCCATCACATAGATATCCGCCCCCAGCCAGTCGCACACGCGCCTCGCCAGACGGATGGCCTGGCTTTGCACGACGATGTCGATGTCGTCAGTGGGCTTGCGCAGCCAGGCATCGCGCACCGCCCCGCCAACCAGATACAGAGGCACTTGTACGCCGCGAGCGCGCAGCAAATCGGCGAGGTCATGCACAAAGTCCGACCAGGCCAGGCGCGCGGGGATATCACTCATCGGTCAAGGCGGCTTCGTTGGCGACAGCGACAAAGCGCAGGTTGCGAAAGCGCTCGTCCAGATCCAGCCCATAGCCGAACACGAACTTGTTTTCGATCTCAAAGCCGATGTAGTCGACCTCCAGAGTCACTTCGCGCCGCGATTGCTTGTTGAGCAGGGCGCACAGGCGCAGGCTGGCTGGCTGTCGGTTTTGCAGGGTCTTCAGCACAAAAGCCAGCGTGTGTCCGCTGTCGATGATGTCTTCGACCACCAGCACATGCTTACCGCGCACATCCATTTTCAAATCCATGTCGATGCGCACCGAGCCGGCCGTCTTGCGCGCGCCGATGCCATAGCTGCTGGCCGCCATGAAGTCGATCATGTGCGGGACATGGAT
>DAOUJB010000178.1:0-14321 GCA_034423155.1 Anaerolineae bacterium
AGGTCAGCCGCGATGCCGTCTTGGGACCAACGCCGGGCAACCGCGAGAAAGCCTCGACCAATGCTGTAACCGGCTGTGGAATGGCGCTTTGCATCGGCGCGTCAGCCCAGCAAGCCGCCCAAGCCGGGGATATCGCCCAGACCGCCGGTGATGGCTTCCATGCGCTCGGCAGCCATGGCCTGGCTTTGTTCTATGGCTTGATTGACCGCCGCCACCAGCAGGTCTTGCAAGTCGTTGAGCCATTCTTCGTCGTCGAGGTCGATGACATCGGGGTTGATCTCCACCGATTGCACACGCTGATGCCCGGTGATCACCAGCCGGATCGCGCCACCGCCAACCGATACTTCGGTCGTTTCGTGTTCCAGGTTGCTCTGGGCTTCTGCCATATCTTGCTGCATCTTCTGCAGCATGGCCATGGGGTTTGCGCCGCCAGGCAAGCCGCCCCCGCCTCGTCTGCTGCCGCGTCGTTTGCTCATGTGCCGCCCCTCTGTCTCGGTCTGTCTGCGCTATGCGTCCAATGTAGTGTAACACGCTGGAATGGACAAGTTTCAACTAGCCAGTGTGCGGATGCAGCGAATAGACATGCGCCCCACCTGCTGCGCCTGTGAACACGCGCTCGGTGCCGCGCCGCGCCATCACATCTGGGGAGACCTCGCTATCGACAACGACAGCATAGAATGGGCGCCCCGGCAATTCATCCAGCATGTCGCCCAGAATCTCGCGATACACCTGGTCGGCGGTCTCTTCGTCGAACAATTGCCACAAGCGCGACTCCCGCTCGCCATATGCTGGGATGCCATTCGTGAACCAATATTGCGACTTCCGCGCATAGACCCGCCGCTCGTGCAGCATGTGTTCGTACCTGTGCACTGTCAGCGGCAGCACGACGATCACATCGGCTGGCGTATGCTCGCGAATCCAGGCATAGGCAGGCATGCGCTCGCCGTCAATATAGCCATCCAGATAGGTGATGTGGCTGTTTTCGTAAACGAACGCCAGTTCCCGGGCGCGCACATCGTAATAATTCTTGACCACCATGACTTTGGCGAAAGCCAGGGCGATGAGGCACAAAATGAACAGCCGCACTGGCTGGATGCACCCGCGATCCCAAGTACGCGCCAGCCTCTGCAAGGCCAGCAACGCCGACAGCGTCACCAGAATCGACACATAGAAGACTGTCTTGTGCTGGTCGCCGTTGGGCAACAGCAAAACCGCCGTCAGCAGAAGCCCCAGCCAGGCGCTGAACGGAAAGAACAAGTTGATCCAGCTTCTATCGCGCAGCGCATACAGCGTTTGCAGTGCCAACAAGGGCAGAAACGCCAACAGCGCCGCGCCCAACATGCTGATATTGGCTGAGTCGAAGAGCCGGATCGAAAAACCGACTCCATTTGCCCCGCTGAACTTCGCGTAATAATGCAGCAGCGGCAGCGTCAAGCAAGCGCTGGCGACCAGCCAAATCGCCACAAAACGCGGCTGCAGCCGGCGTACCGTCGCTTTGAGCAATTGCAATGGTGGCGTGCCGCGCGCGTTGGGGTCGAACAGCAAGCCCAAGCCAGCCGCCGCCCCGCCACCCAGCAGCACCAGCACGATATAAAGCACCGCTGTCTGCCGCACAGCCAGGCATAGCGCGATGCAAGCGCCGAGGACGACCATGTCCAGCCGATCCAGCTTGCTGCGCAGGAAGCGCACACAAATGTGCAAGCACGCTATGAAGCACATGATGCCGATGGCGGTGCTGGTGAAGTTCATCACCTTGCCCATGACGCTGTGCAAGCGGCGATCGGCACCCGGCAGCAGCATGATTCTGATTGAATTGGATTGATAGCTGCCATCCAGCAGCGTGCCCAGCAGAGTCAGCACGCCCGTGATATTCACCGCGCAATACACCAGCACAACCAACAAGCCGAGATACAGGCTGCGTCGCTTGGCCAGCCCCAGCCCGACCAGGACGCGAGCCAGCCAATAGAAGCTGCTGCAGATGGCGATGATGGTGAGGAGCGAGGCGGCCAACGGCGGTGCCCAGCCAGTCACTTTCACCAGCGCCGCCAACAGGGCATGGTATAGCCAATAAAAGTTGGCGGGATAGCCGGGCACAAAGATGTTCTCGGCCGGGGTCGTGCGATACAGCAGTTCGTGCACATAGCCGACATGCATATCGCCGTGATTCATGATCTGCAGGGTCGGGCTGGCCAGCTCGGCTTGAAACATGGGCAGGAAGACCAGCAGCGGCAGCAAGGGCAGCAGCGCCCGCCAATGAAACCCCAAAGAGCTACCAAAGCCTCCCCCTGACTCGTCGGGGGGATTGAGGGGGGTTGAGCCTCCCCCTGACTCGTCGGGGGGACCGAGGAGAGTCATGCCGCGAAAACGCAGCAAGAGCGCAGCCAGCGGCAGCAGCAGCGAAAACCACAGCAGCGCCCGCCAGTGCGCGATCTGCATCGGCGTCAGCAGCGTCAAGATGTAGCCGCAGCCAACGAAGACCGCGGGGCAAATGACGAACAAGGGATTGAACACTTGCGTGAACAACCCGCTTAGTAGAATCCAGGCGCTATCGACCGGTCGCTTTTTCAGCGCGGGCAGCGGCGACTGATTCATGCGCTGGCTGCTTTTGGATTGAGCAGATACACATGCGCGCCGCCCTGCGCATCTTCATACACCAACTCTGCGCCAGCGTCCGCCATGACAGCCGGGGCGACATCGCTTTCCGCCAGCACCGCATACAAATCGCGCCCGGGCAACTGCGCGCGCATCGCTGCCAGCAAGTCGCTGTAGGATCCTTCCACCGGCTCATATCCGTAAAGCTGCAGCATGTGATCGTTTCGCTCGTACCAATCCCCAATATAGCGCGTGTAGTGGTTGTGGCGGTCGCGCGCATAGATTTGGCGTTCGAATACAACATACTCGTAAATATCCAAATAGGGCTGGGCGACGACTACGGCGTCCAATGGCGTGTGCTCGCGTATCCAGACGTAGGCCGCCAAACGATCCGGCGAAGTAAAGTCGTCAAGCAGCAGAATATGATTGCCGTCATAGCCGAATTCCCGTTGCTCAGCGTCAATGTCATTGCTCACTTTGACGATGACGATTTTTGCGAATGCCAGCGCGACCAGACAGATGGTCAGCAAACGCGCGAATTTGGAAAGACGGCTGCCGGCGGACCGAGCCAGATTCTTCAGCGCCAGCAAACCCGACAGCGCCAACAGAATCGACAAGAAAAATACGAACTTGTATTGTCCATAGTCGGGCAGCCGCAAGACCGCAGCCAGCGCCAGCCCGATCATCCCGCTGCACTGCAAGAACCAGATCATCCAGCGGCGGTCTCGCCAGGCGAACCAGGTCTGCACTAGAAAGAGCGGCAAGAAGACCGGCAAAGCCGCCAGCAGCATCAAGGCATTGTAGTAGCTGGTCGGCTCGATCCAGATGTTGGCTTCGTGTTGCTGCGCGAAATTGAATAGGTAATGCAGCAGTGGCAGCGTCAATCCGGCGCTGGCGACCAGCCACAGCGCGAGGAAGCGCGGACGCAGCCGGCGAATCGTCGCCACGACCAAAGCCTGCGGACGCTGGGCAGGCGCGCGCTTGTCGAAGCAGAGGGCAAAGCCGGCCAGCGCCAAGCCCCCCAACAGCGCGACCACGATGTACAACGCGGCTTCTGGGCGTATCGCCAGGCAGACAGCCACGCAGGCGCTCAGCAGGATCAGCCCCAGGCGATCCAATCTGTCTTGCAGGAAGCGCAGGCTGACATGCAGCGCCGTGATGAAGCACAAAGTGGCAATTGCCATGCTATTGAAATTCAGCATCTTGGACATCACATCGTGCAAGCGGCGGTCTGCGCCCGGCAGCAGCATCAAGCGATGCGTCACCCGCGCCTCGGTGTCTCCCGCCAGCAGCCTGCTCAACAGCGCCGGCGGACCCAGAATGTTAAGGGCGCAATAGACCAGCACAATCGCGAACCCGAGCCACAGCGTGCGCCGTTCCGCCAGACCAAGCGCCACCAGAATATCCGCCAGCAAGCAGAAACTGCTGACGATGGCGACGAGGTTCAGCAGCGAGGACAATTGTGGCGAAGGCAGCCCGGTTAGCTCGACCAAGGCCGCCAGCGGCGCATGGAACAGCCAATAATAGTTAGCCGGATGGCCCGCCACAAAGACATTTTCCGGGGGCGCAGCGCCAAATCGCAGCTGATTGATATAGCCGGCGTGAATATCGATGTGCCCCATGACTTGCTGGGTCGGGCTGGTCAATTCGGCAAAAAACAAAGGCAGGAATATCAGCAGTGGCAGCAAGGGCAGCAGCGCGCGCCAATGAAACACTCTTGCGTATTCCATGCCTCCCCCTGACTCGTCGGGGGGATTGAGGGGGGTTGAGCCTTCCCCTGACTCGTCAGGCTGAGCGACGCGGGTCAAGCCACGAAAGCGCAGCAGCAGCCCCGCCAGCGACAGCAACAGCGTGATCGCCAGCAGCGCCGCCCAATGCGCGATCCGCACGGGCATCAGCAGCGTCAAAATGTAGCCGCAGCACAGGAAGAGCGCCAGCCAAATAACCAGCAGCGGGTTGATGACTTCGGCGAAGAGCCCGACCAACAAGCGCCAGGCTTTATCGGTTCGGGGACGGTTCTTCAATGACGCCTCCCAGCGCCCTGGCAGCGGCGATCAGCGGATCTTCTGCGCCTGTCGTCTGTGATTCTCCGGCGGGATCGGGCGGGCGAACATCGCCGAAGACGCGCGCTTCGATGCGCAGTTTGACGCCGTGCAGGTCGAAAATGGCTTGCTCGACCACACGCGCTTTATCCGGCGCGGCAATGCGCTGCTGGAAGAATTCGGACGACACGCCCAGCAGCAGCCGATTGCCTTCGATGTGGCGCACATGGGCATGGTGCAGCAGTGGACCGACATTGCGGTCATAGCGATTGGCTTGCGTCAGGATGTTCGTCCAATTCTGATGAAGCGCAGCAGCGGAAAAAGCCGGAGCCGCCCCTGGGTCGCTGGCTTGGGCGCGCTCATAAGCCGTGCCACCATTGGCTGTTGGGGCTTGCGAGGCTGCGCGCGCCTGTTCCGTGCGGGAAAGCGGTCGATTGTTGGGCGCTGGTTGGGCTGGTTGGGCTGTCGCTGGTTGGGCTGACTGGGCTGGCTCAGGCGGCTGCTGGGCGCTTTCGATGAAGGCCAGCTCCAGTTCCAGCTGCGGCTGCCAGCCACCGGCCGTCTGGTTGATGGCGGCGTTGAAGGCGCGGATGGCGCGCAGCAACTGGGCGCGAGACAACTGCTCCGCCAGTTCGTCATATCCCCGGCGTTCTTCTTCCGATGCTTCGATCAAAGTGGCGCTGGCTGTCTGCGCCAGCATCACATTGCGCAAAAAGCTGACGATCTGCTGTCCGAACTGGCGTGGGTCGCTGCCTGCGTCTACAGCCGTATTGATCACCTGGATGCCCAGCGCCAGGTCTTCTGCCACCAGCGCCGCCACCAACTCGCGCACATGCAGCGAATCGGCTGTGCCCAGCAAGCGCTGCGTCAGCTCCAGCGTGATGCGCTCGTCGGGGTCGGTCACGATCTGGTCGAGCAGGCTGATGCTGTCGCGGACGCTGCCGGTGCCTTGCCGCGCGATCAATTCCAGCGCCGCCGGGTCGATATCCAGCGCTTCGTTTTCGGCGATATGCGCCAGACGGGCGCTGACTTCGCGCAGACTGACGCGCCGAAATTCAAATTGCAGGCAGCGACTTTTGATGGTGGCGGGCACTTTGTCGATCTCGGTGGTGGCGAGCACGAAGATGGCGTGGTCGGGCGGCTCTTCCAGGGTCTTGAGCAGGGCATCGAAGGCATTGCCGCTGAAGCGATGCACTTCGTCGATGATGTAGACCTTGTAGCTGCCTTCGCCGGGCGAGAAAGCGATTTTGTCGCGCAGGTCGCGCACATCGTCGACGCCGGTGTGCGAGGCCGCGTCGATCTCGATCAAATCCAAAAAGCGGCTTTCGTTGATGGCGAGGCAATTGCGGCAGGCGTTGCAGGGTCGCTGGCGGGGGTCTTCGTGCGTGCAATTGACCGCTTTCGCCAGCAGCCGCGCCATGGTCGTTTTGCCGGTGCCGCGCGGTCCGCTGAACAGGTAGGCATGGCGGATGCGTCCGCGGGCCAGGGCATTGCGCAGCGTGCGCGTGATGTGCTCTTGCCCGACCACATCGTCAAACGAGAGCGGTCGCCATTTGAGATAAAGCGCCTGTTCGGGCAAGTAGGATGCCTTTCGCGTCTCAGCAAGGGCAGTCTAGCAATTTTGTTCCCGTCAATCAAGCTGTGGCAGCCTGCGCACACGTCAATCGCATCAAAATATAATCTCGCTATGACAGCGCCGCTCAAATTCGAAATCCGTAGGGGCGATACTTGTATCGCCCACAACACCGCAATGGTACGATTGGGCGACTCAAGAGTCGCCCCTACGGCATTTCATTTGATTGTTGCATTACTTTATTGGAGCTACTTCTGTGGCAAATAAACAGTGTAGTGCGATCGCGCTGGCCTGCGCAGGCCTGCCGCAAGATGTGTTAGCATGAGACTAGCAGCATAATTGATATGGAAAGGCGAACTGTCATGATTGCAGATAATTACACACCCGTCGCCCGTCTGGATGACTTGCAGCGCAGCGGCTGCCTCACTGTGCGCCCAAATGGCAAGACGATCGTGCTCTTTGCATACAATGAGCGCGTTTATGCCTTGGACAACCGCTGCCCGCACATGGGCTTCCCGCTGGACAGAGGCTCGGTCGAAGACGGGATTCTGAGCTGCCATTGGCATCATGCGCGTTTTGATTTGGCCAGCGGCGGCGCATTTGATCTGTGGGCGGACGATATCGACAGCTTCCCCGTGCAGTTGCGGGATGGCGAGATCTGCGTCGACCTGCGTCCGCGCGGCAATACAATCGCGCATCAAGAGAACCGCCTGCGCGATGGCTTGCAGCACAACCTCAGCCTGGTGGTGGCGAAAGCCGTCATCAACTTGCTGGAGCACGCTGTCGAACCAGCCCTGCCCTTCCGCATTGGTTTGGGCTTCGGCACCTTGCATCGCGGCATGGATTGGGGGCGCGGCTTGACGACGCATGGCTGCACGATGAACTTGATTCCCTTCCTGGACGCGGACGACCGCTCGTTGGCGCTCTTTCATGGCTTGGCGGATGTCGCCAGCGACACAGCCGGCATGTCGCCGCGCTTCAATCCGCGTCCGCTGCCCAATGCCGAAACCGATATCGCCACGCTGAAAGGCTGGTTCCGCCAGTTTGTCGAAGTGCGCGATGCCCAGGCTGGCGAACGGGCGATCGTATCGGCTTTGCGCGCGGGCGCCGATGACAAGCAGATCGCCGATATGCTCTTCACCGCCGCCACCGACCACCGCTATCTGGATGCCGGGCATACGCTGGACTTCATCAACAAGGCGCTGGAATCGGTCGATCTGGCTGGCTGGGAAGCGGCCGAACTGGCTTTCACCAGCGTCGTGCCCAACCTGACCGAGGCGCGGCGCATGGAAGAATCCAATGCCTGGCGCAAACCCATCGACCTCATTCCGCTGCTGGAAGCTGCCTTTGCGCAATTGCCGGAAGCGCTGGAAACCGGGGCTGGCAAAGGGGGCGAGGCGGATATTGAAGGGCTGCTGCCCGTGCTGCTGGGCGATGACCCACAGGAAATCATCGCGCTGCTGCTGGATTGTCTGCGCAGTGGCGTCAGCGCAGTCGACCTGGCTGGCATCGTCGCTTATGCCGCCGCTCGCCGCATCGCCCACTTCCATACCAGCAACGAATTCGGCGATTGGGATACGGCGCTGCACACCTTCACTTTCGCCAACGCCGTGCATTGCGGGCTGCGCCGCGTGGAATCGGCGGGATTGATGCGCGGCATTTTTGACGCAGCCATGAGCATCTACCTGGATCGCTTCCTGAACCTGCCCTCGGTGCGGCTGCCTGCGCCAGAGCCGGTCGCTGACGCGGACGCCCTGCTGGACGAGCTGGAGGCGCTGCTGAACTTGCAGCAGCAAGTCAACCCGGCCGGGGCGCTGGTGGCGCAGTATCTGGCCAGCGGCGGCTGCGCGAACAAGCTGATGGCGCGCATGGGCAAGCTGTTGCTGCGCGAAGACCGCAACTTCCACACCATCCAGTGCATCGAGGCGGCTTTCAATCAATACAGCCTCATCAGCCTGGAATCGACCGAGCGGGCGAATCATGTGCTGGTGGCGGCGGCGCGTTACCTGGCTGCCCACGCCCCGACCATGCGCTCGCAACTGCAGACCTACAGCATCGCGCGGCGGCTGTCTGCTGGCGAAAATCTCTTTGAAGGCTAGCGGTTGTAGATGATGTAGGTATCGCGCAGTTCTTCGCGCAATTCCAGATAGTGCTTGTAACGGTGGCGGGCGATTTTGCCGGTCTTCACGGCTTGGCGGACGGCGCAGGCTGGCTCGTCGATGTGCGTGCAGTTGCTGAACTTGCAGTCCAGCACGAAGCGCGCGATATCCACAAAGTAGGCATCCAGTTCGTCCGGTTCAATATCCCAGGGCGCGATAGAGCGTATGCCGGGCGTATCGGCCAGGTAACCGCCCTGCACCGGCACCAGAGCGCTGTCGCGGGTGGTGTGCACGCCCTCTTGCGATGCGCTGCCCACCGCTTTGACCTGGCGTCCCAAACCCGGCTGCAAGCAGTTGAGCAAGCTGGTCTTGCCCACGCCCGAGGGACCTGTGAACACCGAGATGCCAGCGCTCAACAGCGAACGCAGCTCATCGATGCCATCGCCATGCAGGGCGCTGGTGCGCAGGGTGCGATAGCCCAGCCGCTCGTAACCCGCCAGGATGCTCTCCAGCGCCGGCGGACAGCCCAGGTCGATCTTGTTCAGCACGATCAACAGCGCGCCGATCGCCGACTTTTCTCCAGCCACCAGCAGTCGGTCGAGCATTTTCAGATCGGGGGCGGGCTGTGCGGCGGAGAAGACAAATAGCGCGCGGTCGGCATTGGCGATCAGCACATGTTCGCGTTCGGCTTGTCCAGTTCCGCGTTTGCCGGTCGTGCGCAAAGCCCGCGACAGCACCGATTTGCGGGGCGCCAATTGTTCAATCGTGCCCATCAACACATCCGTGCCTTCTTCGCGGCGCAGGCTGATGGTGGCATGGTCGCCGATGGCTGCGATATCCGAGGTCTTCGCCTCTTCTTTGAGCCGTCCGCGCAGCTGGCACATGTAGGTCTGGCTGTCGTCGGCCGCGACCCAATAAAAGCCGCTCTGCTCTTTGATGATGATCCCGCTGCGGGCTTGAGTCAAACTGGGCGCTCCCTTGCGCATGGACTTGGGATTTAAGCACACAATGCGCGCTTGGGCAAATGGTTGTGCGCTAGCCCCTCCCCGTCAGGACGCGACCCCTCCCCCAGCCCCTCCCCGTCAGGACGGAGAGGGTAGCCAATCCTTGCCTCCCCCTGACCAGTCGGCGGGACCGAGGGGGTTGCAAGCGCGCGTATCTGCGTTACAATCCGCGCACTGGCAGACCAAGGACAAGGGGCGCGGCGTGAGCGAACAGCATGAAAACAAAGATGCCGCTGGCGATTCCGGCGTCCGCGTATGGATCAAGCCGAGCGGGGTGATCTTCTGCGCGCTCTGCTTTGCGCTGGGCGTTTTGCTCGGTCTTGCCTTGGAGCGGGGCAACCGGGACGAGACGCCCGCGTCGCTTGACGAAACCCAGTTGCGCGCCATCATCGCCAGCGTACTTGACGAGCATGCCAGCGCGGCACAGCCAGCCGACACGGGGCCCAACCGCTTCGCCATGGTCGATGATGATCCCTACCTGGGCGCCGTGGATGCCCCGGTGGTCATTGTGGAGTTCAGCGACTTTTTCTGCTCTTTCTGCAAGCGCCACTTCGACCAGACATTTGTGCCGCTGCTGGAGAATTACGGCGAGTACATCCGCTATGTCTATCGCGATTTCGCGCGCTTGACTCCTGAATCTGCGCCGGCCGCCATGGCCGCCCAATGCGCCTTCGCCCAAGGCAAGTTCTGGGAGCTGCACGGGACCTTCTTCGACAACCAGGCTTCGCTGGGGCGCGACTTTTATATCCAGGCGGCGGCCGACAACGGACTGGATGTGGACGCCTATACCGACTGCCTGGACAACAATACCTACCTAGACGAGGTCGAGATTGACGGGCTTGACGGGCAGCTGGCGGGGGTGCAGGGCACGCCGGGCTTCTTCATCAACGGACAGATCCTCAGCGGCGCGCAACCCTACGGCATATTCGAGCGCATAATCCAGCGCGAACTGGATAAAGCCGGCCTCGACTATGCGCCTGTGAGTGGCTAAACAACGCAAACCGCGACGGCGGCGACCCGAGCAAACAGCGGCGCAGCGCATCCGGCTGGAATTGCGCGATATGGGGCACGGCGGCAAGGCGCTGGGCTTCTATCGTGGCAAACCCATCTTCGTGCCCTATGCCATCCCCGGCGAAATCATCACTGCCGAAATTACCGGCGGCAGTGGCGGGGCGACATTCGCGCGCGGCTTGACATTGCAGGCGGCTTCTGCCGATCGCGTCGCGCCACGCTGCCCGCATTTTGGTCCCGGCGCTTGCTGGGGCTGTCACTGGCAGCACATCGACTATGCGGCGCAGTTGCTCTTGAAGCAGGATGTGCTGGCCGACCAGCTTTCGCGCTTGGGGCGTCTGCCCGACAAGCTGATCGACTCGGCGCTGCAGCCGGTCTTGCCCGCGGACGAAATCTGGCGCTACCAGCACAGCTTGCGGCTGGCGCAGAGCCCGGCTGGCTGGGGATTGCCACGCGAAAGCCGCGGCATCGAAGCGATCGCCGATTGTCACCTGGCGCATCCCGACCTGATCACGCTGCTCGCGCAACTGGAACTGGATTATGCGCGCGCGCGGCGAATGACCCTGCGGCGTGGCGGCGACGGGCGGCTCATGCTGATCTTGGAAGTCGATGCGGAAGTCGATCCCGAACTGCGCACCGACCTGCCCTTGAGCGTGAATCTGCTGCTGCCCAGCCGCGAACCTGTCAACCTGATCGGCGCTGCGCACAGCAACTACACAATCGGCGAGAAAGCTTTTCGCGCGACAGCCGGGTCATCCATCCGCGCCAACATAGGCGGCATCTCGCAACTGGCGGCGGTGGCTGTAGCGGCGCTGCAATTAAGCGACCAGCAACATGCGCTGGATTTGTATGCTGGCATCGGCATTTTCAGCGCGTTTATGGCGGACGAGGCGGCTTTGGTCACGACTGTCGAGAGCTATCCGCCGGCCGCCAATGACGCCGATTTCAACCTGCGCAACCACGACAATATCGACTTGATCGAAGGCGGAGTCGAAGCGGCGTTGACCGAGCTGGCAGAGGCGGGCGCTGAAGTTGACGCTGCGCTGGTTGATCCGCCGAGCGCCGGGCTGGGCGCAGATGTCATCGCTACACTGGCGCGGCTGCCTATCAAGCGGCTGGTCTATGTCAGTGGCGATCCCGCCTCGTTGGCACACGATACGAAGCGCTTGCTGGAGCGCGGATTCCAGCTGGAGCGCATCCAGCCTATCGACCTGTCGCCGCAGACCTATTACATAGACTGCGTCGCCGCATTCGGGCGTTAGCCTAGCAAATCCCCCAGCGCCGACAGCAAATGCTCGATGTCATCGGCAGTGTTGTAGGCCGCCACCGACAACCGCAAGCCGCAACGCCCCATGAACGCGCCGACCGGGATTTCGATGCGGTACTCAGCATAGAGACGGGTTTTCAGCTGCGCGGCATCGCAATCCGGCAGCGGAATCGTCACCATCTGCGCGAACTGGCCTTGCGAATAGCTTTCCAGGTCATAGCGCTGGCAGATGCGGTCTTGCGCCTGGGCAGCCAGGTCATGACAATCCGCCACCACCGAGTCCCAATCGTGCGCGCGTGTAAAGTCGATAGCGGCGGGCACACTCAGATAAGCGGCGATATCGCGCGTGCCGCCCCACTCGTTGCGCTCGACATAATCGCTGCCAGCGCGCCAGCCATGCGAGATGACCAGCGGCTCGAGCCAGGCATGATGCTCGCGACGCGCATGCAAGAAGCCCGCTCCTTTGGGCGCGCACAGCCACTTGTGAAAATTGCCCGCATAGATGTCCGCGCCGATTTTCTCGAGGTCGAGCGGCAGCTGGCCCGGCGCATGCGCCCCATCGATGATGGTCAAGATGCCCTGCCCCCGGGCACGCTGGCAAATCTGCGCGATAGGGAAGATCAAAGCCGATGGCGAGGTGATGTGGCTGATGACGATAGCTCTGGTGCGCGGCGTAACCTGCGCGAAGAGCCCGTCTATGAAGTCGCTGTCCGTTGTGTAGGGCAGCGTTACCGCATGCGTGATGATTTTCGCGCCAGACTGGGCGGCTTTGAAAGCTAGCAGACGGTTGATCGCGCCGTATTCATGGCTGGTGGTGAGGATTTCGTCGCCGGCTTGCAGGGGCAGCGAGCGCACAGCGATATTCATGCCCGATGTGGCGTTGGTGACGAAGACGATATCGCTGGCGGACACATTGAGGTAGGCGGCGATCTGCTCGCGGGCAGCTGCCATAGTCGCCTCTCGCTCCCGCAGCAAGAAAGCGATAGGCTGTCGCTCCAGCTGCAGTTGCCAGTCCTGGTATTGCGCGAAGACCACCCGCGGACAGGCTCCGAAAGAGCCGTGATTGAGAAAGGTGATGTCATCGCGGATCAAAAAGTCGGCGCGGCTTAGCATGGCTGGAGTCTCCGCAGAGTAAACAGTAACGCGCGCAATTGTAACGCCGCGCAGCCTGGCGAGCGATATTGGGGCGAACCTTGTACCGTAGGCAGAGTCACCATTCTACATGCGGGCGAGTCACCGCCTCGCCCCTACAATTCCCAGTTGCAAGGATTACTGGGATTGTTGAGGGTCAAGCGCGCGATGCGATCCAACCCCGCATAGTCGCGCAGGATATCCGCCTCGACGCCGCATCGTTCCCGCGCCAGCTGTTTGACCGCCTCGCCCTGCCCCGCGCCGATCTCCAGCAGTACAGGCGCGCCGGGCTTGCAAACTGACGCCGTCTGTTCCAGCAAGGCGCGGATGGGGTCCAAGCCGTCCGCTCCGCCGTCCAGCGCCAAGCGAGGTTCATAGGCGCACACGGCCAGCCCCGGCAATTCGTCGCTGGCGATGTAGGGCAGGTTCGCCATCAGCAGATCGACTTGTAGGCCGCGCTCGAGCAAGGGCTGCGCGAGGTCACCTTGCAGGAAGCGCATGCAAACGCGATTTCGCCGCGCGTTTTCTTGCGCCACTGCCAGCGCCGCCGCGCAGATATCTGTGGCATAGACCGCGCTCTGTGGACGCTTGCGTTTGTAGGCGATGGCCAGAGCGCCGCTGCCTGTGCCGATATCGGCAACTACAATATTGGGAGCGTGAGCAGTCAGTCGCAGCGCTTCTTCCAGCAGGAGTTCGCTTTCTGGGCGCGGGATCAACACATCGGGATTTACGCGCAGCTCAATATCGTAGAAGCCTTTGATGCCCAGGATATAGGCGACCGGTTCGCCAGCGGCTCGGCGCGCCAGCCAAGCCTGGTATTCGCATCGCTGTGCAGGGGTCAGTCTGCGCTCGGGATGCGCGAAAAGAAAAGCGCGGTCGACATCCAGCGCGCGCATGAGCAGAATCTGCGCATCGAGGTCGGGGCTGTCGCTGATGACAAGTCGCTGCCTCGCCAGCTGCAGCGCCTCGCGGATGGTCATTCGCCGCTGCCCGCCGCCAACTGCTGGGCTTGTTCTTGGGTGGCCAGCTGGTCAATAAAGGCATCGAGCGAGCCGTCCATCACCGCCGGCAGGTTGTAACTGCTGAAGCCGATGCGGTGGTCGGTGACGCGCCCCTGCGGATAGTTGTAGGTGCGGATTTTCTCGCTGCGGTCGCCACTGCCGACTTGTCCGCGACGTTCGGCTTCTCGCTCGCTGCGTTGGCGTTCGACTTCGGCATCGTACAAGCGAGCGATGAGCACTTGCTTGGCGCGCAGCTTGTTTTGCAGCTGACTGCGTTCGTCTTGCATCTCCACCACCACGCCGGTCGGTTTGTGGATCAAGCGCACCGCCGAGTCAGTGGTATTGACGGATTGTCCGCCTGCGCCGCGCGCGCGAAAGACCTGCGTCTCTACATCGCTCATATCCAGCTGCACATCGACTTCGTCCATCTCGGCCAGCACGGCGACGGTGGCGGTGCTGGTGTGGATGCGCCCCTGGCTTTCGGTGGTGGGGACGCGCTGCACGCGGTGCACGCCGCTTTCGTATTTGAGGCGGCTGAAAGCGCCATCGCCCTTGATCTGGAAAGTGATATTTTTGAAGACGCTGTTGCCCTGCTCGTTGA
>DAOUJB010000179.1:0-2659 GCA_034423155.1 Anaerolineae bacterium
ACCATCCGCGCTTTCGGCTGGCTGGATAGCTGGCAAGACGCGCCGCAGGACCACCTGGTGCATGCTGGTCTCCCCGCGGGGCGCATCACTGACGACTCCGAGCAAGCTTTCTCGTTGGCGCAGGCCTTCATCGCGGCGGGCGGCGTCACCCTGGAGGCGGCTGTATCGGCGCTGCTGGCCTGGTACGAGCGCGTCGATGGCGACAATTCGCCTTATGTGGGACCCAGCACGCGCCGCGGCATCAACGCGTTGAAAGCTGGCGAAGACCCGCGTACGACCGGAACATGGGGCGATACCAATGGCGCGCCCATGCGCATTGCCCCGGTCGGCTTGCTGCACCCCGGCGATATGCCTGGCGCGGTCGCAGACACTGTAACTGCCTGCATGCCCACGCATTTCACGCAGCCGGCGGTATCGGGCGCGGCGGCAGTGGCGGCGGCAATCGCCCAAGCCATGATTGCCGATTCGCTGGACGAAGTCATCGCGGCTGGTCTGCAAGGCGCGCACTTGGGACGCGAACATGGACGGCGCTGGTTTGGCTGTTCTGTCGCCTTCAAGATCGAGCAGGCGCTGGACATCGCTGGCGACGGGCAGGACGCGCCAATTCGTCTGCGCCGCATCTTCGACGAAGTCGGCGCGACGCTGAATGTGCCGGAAACTGTCGGCGCGGCTTTTGGCATCTTGCGGATGGCGGCTGGCGATCCCAAGCGGACGGCGATTTTGGCCGCCAACCTGTCGGGCGATGCCGATACCATAGGCGCGATCGCCTGTGCTATTGCAGGCGCTTACGCGGGCATGGACGCCATTCCAGAAGCCGATGTCGCCGTGCTGGAAGCGGACGCGGTGTTTCGGTCTTATGGCGTGCGGGAAATCTCCGCTGGATTGCAGAGGATGATCGCGGACTAAACACTGAAAATACAGAAGTAAGACCAAGTTAGTCATGCGCAACCGAGCAACGCCGCTCATAATTGGAACGTGTAGGGGCGATACTTGTATCGCCCACTATGTCGACATTGACCATTTGGGCGAGACAAGTCTCGCCCCTACGAGGTTCCTTCATATCGTTGCATTACTTTATTGGTGTTACTGAGAACACAGAGAGCACAGAGGTACAAATCACTCGATTTACTCTTACAACTCGGTGTACTCGGTGGTTCATTTTTTTCATTCTTCGTTGGTTTCACAGAGGCGCAGAGATTTTGAAGACGCTGGTCACGATTGGCGATCTGGTCATGGATGTGCTGCTGGAAGTGCAGCTGCCGGCGGTGGCGGATGAACATCAAACTGCGCGTTCGCTGCGCTTCGAGGCGGGCGGCGCTTGCACCACGATCCTGGCGGCGCGGAGCATGGGGCTGGAGGTGGCGGCGCTGGGCGCGGTCGGCGATGATCTGCCGGGGCGCTTTTTGATTGAGCTGTTGGCGGAGGCGGGCGTCGATATCGGCGCGCTGCAGATGCCATCCAATAGCACGACCACGACGGTGGTATCGTTGAGCGACCGACAGCAAGGCGGACATGTCTTTTTGGGGCGCTATGGCCAGGGTGGTGCCATCCATTTCGACGCTGCGGCGGCACAGCGATTGACCGCTGCGGCTGCCGTATTCGTGCCTGGTTACACGCTGCTGGAAGAGCGGCTGGCCGGGCTGGTGGAAGGGGCATTCGCCTGGCTGGCGGAGGAGTCTCGCCGCGTCTATTTTGATGTCGGTCCCTTTCTGGGCGAATTGCAACGCGATCGAGTCGCTGAAGCCTTGCGGCTAGTCGATGTCCTGCTGCTGACCGAAGACGAAATCGCCTTCGTGGCGCATGACCTGCGCGACTTGCAGCGGCGTCATCCCCAGCTGACCATCGTGCTGAAGCTGGGCGAGCGTGGCTGCCGCATACTCTCGGGCGAGACAGACCTGCATGTCCCGGGCTTTGCGGTCGAAGTGATCGACACGATTGGCGCGGGCGATGCATTTGCCGCCGCCTTCATCTGGGCGGATTTGCAGCGGCATTCATTGGCGGAATGTGGCACAATCGCCAACGCGATGGGCGCTGCCAGCGTGGCACGAGCCGGCGCCGGACGCAATGTGCCTTCGCGCGCCGAGCTGCAGGTCCTGCTGGATGCAAACAGAAGGGGAATCGACTTGTCATGCTGACGATCATAAACCTGGAAACGCCGCCCGGCGATGCCCTGGTCGATTTCACGCCGCAGGCGCAAGCTGCCGTGACCGCCAGTGGCATAGACAGCGGCCTGTGCGCGCTGATCGTGCCGCATACGACAGCTGGTATCACCATCAACTCGGCGCTGGATGCCGCCACGCCAGACGATATCATCGCCGAGCTGCGCAGGCTTGTGCCGACGCGGGTGGACTTCGCGCATCAATATGATACGCCAGCCGATGCAGCCGGGCATATCAAGGCGGCGCTGGTCGGGCACTCGCTCGTGTTGCCGATCGCTGCTGGACGCCTGGTGCTGGGCGGATCGCAGAGTCTGCTCTTTTGCGAATTCGATGGTCCGCGCAGCCGTCAGGTGCAGGTCAAAATCATCGGAGGCTAGCCATGGCGCGCAAAATCATCATTGATACCGACCCCGGCGTCGATGACAGCATGGCGATTTTTTTCGCGCTGGCTTCGCCGGAATTGGATGTCATCGGACTGACGAGCATCTTTGGCAATGTGC
>DAOUJB010000180.1:0-7697 GCA_034423155.1 Anaerolineae bacterium
AACATCCACAAGATTTATCCCAACGGCGTGCATGCCAACGACGACATCAACTTCCGCGTCGAGCCGGGCGAAATCCACGCCCTGGTCGGCGAGAACGGCGCGGGCAAATCCACGTTGATGAAAATCCTCTATGGCTTGGAACAGCCGACCGAAGGCGCTCTGACCATCCGCGACCAGGAAGTGCAAATCCCCAATCCCCAGGTGGCTATCGAGCTGGGCATCGGCATGGTGCATCAAAACTTCATGCTGGTGGACAGCTTCACCGTGGCGCAGAACATCATCCTCAACCGCGAGACGAAGCAGGGCATGCAGATCGACTTTTCGCGCGCTGTTTCTGATACCGAGCAGCTATCGCGCGAGTACGGCTTGTTCGTCAATCCCAACGCCAGGATCGCCGATATCCCCGTGGGCATGCGTCAGCGCGTGGAAATCCTGAAAGCGCTGTATCGCGGCGCAGAAATCCTCATCCTGGACGAGCCGACCGCCGTGCTGACCCCCAGCGAGACTATCGATCTCTTCGCGGCGATCCGCAACCTGGTCGAAGGCGGCAAGACCGTCATTTTCATCACGCACAAGCTCAAGGAAGTCATCGAAATCAGCGACCGCGTGACAGTCATGCGTGACGCTCGCCAGGTGGGCACGGTCAATACTGCCGAGACCAGCGAACGCGAACTGGCGCGCATGATGGTCGGGCGCGAGGTGTTCATGCAGGTCGACCGTCCGCCGGTTACGCGAGGCGATCCCGTGCTGCAAGTGGATGACCTGACCTATGCCGACAGCAGCGGACATCAATTGCTCAAGCATGTCGGCTTCCGCGTTTATGAGAACGAGATACTGGGCATCGCCGGCGTCGAGGGCAATGGACAGACCGAGCTGGCCGAAGTGCTGACGGGCTTGCGACCGCCAACCACTGGCGAAGCCTATATCAGCGGCGAGCAGATCCTGGGGCGCGGTCCGCGCTCGGTGCGCGAACACAATGTGGCGCATATCCCCGAAGACCGCCTGACCAATGGCGTCGCCCTGTGGTCGTCCATCGCCGACAACCTGATCATCGACCGCTATTATCGAGAGCCGTTTACGCGGCGCGGCTTGCTGGACATCAACGCCATCGATGAAAACGGCGCGGACATGATCCGCCAATTCAACATCATCGCCCCCGATGGCGCCATTCCCGTCAGCGCGCTTTCTGGCGGCAATATGCAGAAGGTGGTGGTGGCGCGCGAGCTGTCGTCCTCGCCCAAATTGCTGATTGCCGCCCAGCCCACGCGCGGCGTCGATATCGGCGCGATCGAATTCATCCATCAGCAGCTGGTCGACCAGCGCACCGATGGCTTGGCGATTCTGCTGATCTCGGCTGACCTGCAAGAAGTGATGAAGTTGTCCGACCGCATCATGGTCATGTATGAGGGCGAGATTGTCGGCATCTTCCCCAACGATGAGCAGCTGACCGAAGAGCGCATCGGCTATTATATGCTGGGGGCAGAGCGGCAAAAGCGGGAAGATATGGAGCGATACATATGACAGCCAAAAGCAAAGACGCTCCGTCAGATTCCAGCTCCGGCATGGCTTTCTTCAAGAAGCGCCTGCTGCTGATCGTGGGTGGCGCGGCTGGCATTATTGTCACGCTCTTCGTGATGAACACGCTCTTCGACGGCTCCATCGAAAAGATGACCGGCACAGCCAGTTGGCAGAATATCCTGTTGGTGAACGGGCTGGTGGGCGCATGCATCTTGCTGTTTGTGGTGGAGCTGCGGCGCGGGGCGATCCGCGTGCTGCTGACCGTGATCGTGGCGCTGCTGCTGGGATTTCTGGTCACATTTATCTTCAATCTGGACGAAGCCAGCCGCTTCGAGCGGGGCGAATTCCGCGTGCAGGTGGTGACAGAAGCCGAGCCGGTCGACGATGAAGAAGATGTCGATTTGCGCTATAATCGGGCGCGCGGCGGCGAATTTAACAAACCCAATGTCGTCGAGCCGGTCAGCGAGGTCGCCTGGACATTTGCCGGGCGCTCTGGCGATATCGTCTCGCTGCTGGCTTATGCCAAGAACCGCCGTTCGCCGGTCGATATGCTGGTGGAGCTGCGGGATTCGGCTGGCGCGACGCTGGAGACGGCGACTTCCGCGACAGAATTGCAGGTGGAAGAGACCTTCGACGATCTGGTCAGCAGCAAAGACGCGGTGATCGAGGGTTTCGCCTTGCCGGCCGATGGTATCTACACGCTCTATGCTCGCCCCGAAGACATCAGCGCCGCCACGACTTATTCCGAAGCCTTGAATCAATCGCGCCTGGCATTTGAGGCGCTGCTGCTGGGTCCCATCGAGCGCGTAAATCGCTGGGGCGTGTGGATCCAAGATGCCATCACGCTCATCTTGCTGGGCTTGAGCTTTGCGATCGTCTTCCGCGCCCAGCAATTCAGCCTCGGCGCAGAGGGACAGCTGTATTTTGGCGCGCTGGTCAGCGGCATCATCGCGCTCAACTCGCCGCATGTGCCCAGCGTCATTTTGATCCCTTTCATCATCCTGGCCGCCAGCACCGCCGGCTTTGTCTATGGATTGATTCCCGGCGCACTAAAAGCCTATCTGGGCGCAAACGAACTGGTATCGACATTGATGCTGAATGTAATCGCCACGCGCTTCTTCGAGATGGTGCTCAACTTCCAGCTGAAGCCGCCCACGGCCGGTTATGTCGCCAGCGAAAAGTTCACCGCCAACGCTGTCTTGCCGGTCATCGTTGACAAGACGCAGGTTACCATCGCCGTGTTTATCCTGGTCGTGGTGGTTTTCCTGGCTTGGCTGCTGATCCGCCGCACGCCACTGGGTTATGAAATCCGCATCATCGGCAGCAACCTGCGCTTTGCCGATTATGGCGGCGTGAATTCGCGGCGCACGATCATGCTGGTGATGGCAATCAGCGGCATCGTGGCTGGTTTGGCGGGCATGCACCTGGCGAACGGCATCCACCGACAGCTGATCCTCAATATCTCGTTCGCGCTGGCCTTTGAAGGCGTCGTGGTGGCGCTGCTGGCGCGCTTGAATGTGCTGGTCGTGCCTTTCACGGGCTTGCTCTATGCCTATCTGCGGGCGGGCGCGCAATTCATGGAGCGCGATGCCAATGTCAGCTTCGAGGTTGTGCGCATGATCCAGGCCATCATCATTTTGCTGATCACGGCGGAGGCGCTGGTGAGCTTCTTCCAGGCTCGCCAAAAACGCGCGGACATCGATGAAGCCGGGCACGCCTTGACCCAGGCGGAGGACAGCGATGTTTGAAAATGTGATTGATGGCATCTTCAGCGCTGTCTTCCTGGCGGCGATATTGCGCGTAACCACGCCTATCCTGCTGCCCTCGCTGGGCGCGCTGATATCAGAAAAAGCCGGCGTGCTCAATATCGGCCTCGAGGGCATGATGCTTTCGTCCGCCTTCACCGGCGTGGTCGTCAGCGCCTATTCGCAAGACTGGTTTGGCGCAGAAGTCGGCACGAGCATCGGTCCCTGGCTGGGTCTGCTGCTGGGCGTGTGCGTTTCGCTGCTGCTGTCGTTTGTGCTGGCGCTTTTTCACCTGGATCTCAAAGGCGACCTGTTCCTGTCGGGCATCGCGCTGAATATCTTCGGCAGCTCGGCGACTGTGGCGATCATGTTTGAGCTGACCGGCGACCGCGGCAATACCAGCACATTGGCCAGCTTGCAAATGCCCTTTATCCAGCTGCCAGAGTTCATCAACGACATTCCGCTGGTGGGCGGTTTTGTCTTCGGCGTCTTTGATAATCAGAGCGTGATGACCTGGCTGGCTTTCATCGCCGTCTTCGTCGTGGCGTTCTTCTTGTATCGCATGCCCATCGGGATGCACCTGCGCGCTGTCGGCGAAAATCCCGAAGCGGCGGCATCGGTGGGCATCAATGTCAAGCGCATCCGCTATATGGCGCTGCTGATCAGCGGCTTCTTCGCCGGCTTGGGCGGCATCCACATGAGCATGGGTTATTTGCAGCTTTTCCAGCGCGATATGACCAACGGACGCGGCTTTATCGCGCTGGTCACGCCGTCGTTGGGCGGCGGCACGCCCGTCGGCACCATGGTGGCTTCGTCCATATTCGGGTTCTTCGATGCCCTGGGCATTCGCATGGGCTCGCTGGAAATTCCTTCGCAACTGCCACAGTCCATCCCCTATTTTGCCACGGTGCTGGCTTTGGTGATCTATGCCTTGCAGCGGCGCATATCCCAGCGTGTCAGCGAGATGCGCACGGCGTCTGGGGCGAGCTTCGATGCGACATTCTGGCAAGCGATCCAGCGCATCAGCATTTTGCACATGCTGCTGATGATGTTCGCGGTGATCGGCGTGGTGACCAGCGGGGCGATCTTGGCGGCACCCAATGGCTTTGGCGGCGCGGAGGCAGCGCTGCCGGCTGGCGTGGCCATAGGCCTGGCGTCCATCGCGCTCTTCATCATGGGCTTGCCTTTCGTCAGCGACATCTTCCGCATCCAGAAGCGCTGGCGAGAAAGCGCAGCCGTGACGATCGTATCGCTGGGGGCCTACCTGTCCATCTTCCTGTCGCTGTTCGTGGAGCTGCCGATTGCGCTGGCGATTGGACTGGCGGCGAGCGCAGCCGTGTGGTTTGTCATCGGCGGACGCGCGCTGGCGGGCGGGAAGTGATATGCGCTACAATATATGGTAGCTTGCTGAGGGAAAACGATGGATACCATCTTGCAGCAAATCGACATCAACACTGTGATAAATCTCATCACAGTCCTGGTTTTGCTCGCCAGTTTGCGTTGGCAGCTGCCCTCGAAGGCCGATATCCAGCGGCTTGATGGGCGCATCGACAAGCTGGAAACCAAGATGGATGAGCGCTTCTTGCAGCAAGATGCCAAAATGGATGAGCGCTTCTTGCAGCAAGATGCCAAAATGGACGCCCTGCGCATGGAAATGAAAGCCGATATGCAGCGCCTCGAAGACAAACTGGAGCGCGCCAACGAATATCACGCTCGCAGTGTCGATCTGCTGGATGCCATCCGCCGCGAGCTTGAAGGCCGCCGCGAGCCGCTATAGGTTTCATTCTGCCCCAGCGAGCCGGAAAGATGAAAAAAACGAATGCGCAACAAAATACTCGGCTGTCTGTATGGTCAGGCGCTCGGCGATGCTTTCGCCATGCCAGCGCATATCCACCCCGATGACACCCTCCGCGCTTTTGGCTGGTTGGATAGCTGGCAAGACGCTCCGCAAGACCACCTGGTGCATGCTGGTCTGCCCGCGGGTCGCATCACTGACGACTCCGAGCAAGCATTCTCGTTGGCGCAGGCATTCATCGCGGCGGGCGGCGTCACCCTGGAGGCGGCTGTGTCGGCGCTGCTGGCTTGGTACGAGCGAGTCGATGGCGACAATTCGCCTTATGTCGGACCCAGCACGCGCCGCGGCATCAACGCGCTGAAAGCTGGCGAAGACCCGCGCAGGACTGGAACATGGGGCGATACCAATGGCGCGCCTATGCGCATCGCCCCTGTCGGCTTGCTGCATCCCGGCGACATCCCTGGCGCTGTCGCAGACACTGTAACCGCCTGCATGCCCACGCATTATACACAGCCGGCTGTATCGGGCGCGGCGGCAGTGGCGGCGGCAATAGCCCAAGCCATGATTGCCGATTCGCTGGATAAGGTCATCGCGGCCGGTCTGCAAGGCGCGCAGTTGGGACGCGAACATGGGCGGCGCTGGTTTGGCTGTTCTGTGGCCTTCAAGATCGAACAAGCATTGGCGATCGCCACCAGTTTGGACGACACGCGGACTCGTCTGCGCCGGCTCTTCGACGAAGTAGGCGCGACGCTGAATGTGCCGGAAACTGTCGGCGCGGCTTTTGGTATCTTGCGGATGGCGGAGGGCGATCCCAAACGAACGGCGATTTTGGCAGCCAATCTGTCGGGCGATGCCGATACCATAGGCGCGATCGCCTGTGCCATTGCCGGCGCATTCGCGGGCATGGACGCTATTCCAGAAGCCGATGTCGCCGTGCTGGAAGCGGATGCGGTGTTTCGGTCCTATGGCGTGCGCGAAATTGCCGCTGGTTTGCAGAGGCTGATCGCGGATTAAACACAGAAGCAAGTTCTACAAAGAAATGCAATATTTTTGACACAGAGAACACAGAGAACACAGAGGGCACAGAGGCATAAATCACTCGATTTACTCATACAACTCGGTGTACTCGGTGGTTCATTTTTTACAATCTTCGTTGGTTTCACAGAGGCGCAGAGATTTTGAAAACGCTGGTCACGATTGGCGATCTGGTCATGGATGTGCTGCTGGAAGTGCAGCTGCCGGCCGGGGCGGACGAGCATCAAACTGCGCGTTCGCTGCGCTTCGAGGCGGGCGGCGCTTGCACCACGATCCTGGCGGCGCGGGGCATGGGGCTGGAGGTGGCGGCGCTGGGCGCGGTCGGCGATGATCTGCCGGGGCGCTTTTTGACTGAGCTGTTGGCGGAGGCGGGAGTTGATATCGGCGCGTTGCAGATGCCATCCAATAGCACGACCACGACGGTTGTATCGTTGAGCGACCGACAGCAAGGCGGACATGTCTTTTTGGGGCGCTATGGCCAGGGCGGCGCCATCCATTTCAACGCTGCCGCGGCACAGCGATTGAACGCTGCGGCTGCCGTGTTCGTGCCCGGTTACACGCTGCTGGAAGGGCGGCTGACCGGGCTGGTGGAAGGGGCATTTGCCTGGCTGGCGGGGGAGTCTCGCCGCGTTTATTTTGATGTCGGTCCCTTTCTGGACGAATTGCAGCGCGATCGAATCGATGAAGCTCTGCGGCTGGTCGATGTCCTGCTGCTGACAGAAGACGAAATCGCCTTCGTGGCGCATGACCTGCGCGACCTGCAGCGGCGTCATCCCCAGCTGACCATCGTGCTGAAGCTGGGCGAGCGTGGCTGCCGCATACTCTCGGGCGAGACAGACCTGCGTGTTCCGGGCTTCCCAGTCGAAGTGATCGACACCATCGGCGCGGGCGATGCGTTTGCCGCCGCCTTCATCTGGGCGGATTTGCAGCGGCATTCATTGGCGGAATGTGGCACAATCGCCAACGCGATGGGCGCTGCCAGCGTGGGACGAGCGGGCGCTGGAAGTAATGTGCCATCGCGCGCCGAGCTGCAGGCGCTGCTGGATGCAAACAGAAGGAGAATCGACTTGTCATGCTGGCGATCATAGACCTGGAAACGCCGCCCGGAGACGCCATGGTCGACTTCACAGCGCAGGCGCAAGCTGTCGTGGCTGCCAGTGGCATCGAAAGCGGTCTGTGCGCGCTTATCGTGCCGCATACGACAGCTGGCCTCACCATCAACTCGGCGCTGGATGCCGCCACGCCAGACGACATCATCGCCGAGCTGCGCAGGCTTGTGCCGACGCGGGTGGACTTCGCGCATCAATATGATACGCCAGCCGATGCAGCCGGGCATATCAAGGCGGCGCTGGCGGGGCACTCGCTCGTCCTGCCCATCGCCGAGGGACGCCTGCTGCTGGGCGGCTCGCAGAGTCTGCTCTTTTGCGAATTCGATGGTCCGCGCAGCCGTCAGGTGCAGGTCAAAATCATCGGAGGCTAGCCATGGCGCGGAAAATCATCATTGATACCGACCCCGGCGTCGATGACAGCATGGCGATTTTTTTCGCGCTGGCTTCGCCGGAATTGGATGTCATCGGACTGACGAGCATCTTTGGCAATGTGCG
>DAOUJB010000181.1:0-4127 GCA_034423155.1 Anaerolineae bacterium
CCACCATGCTGACCGATGTCGAAAAAATGCTTTTCATCTTGCTGGCGATGCTGTCTATTGGCGCGGCGGCGGCTGGCTTCCGCGAGATGTGGCAGATTATCCAGCGCGGCACAGGGACACTGCACCTGGAGCGCATCATTCCGCGGGCGCTGCAGGCTCTCGCCATCTATCTCACCCAGCGCACGACCCTGAAAACGCGTCCTCTGACCAGCGTCATTCATTGGGGCGTGGTGCTGGGCTTCACCTACTACTTCCTCATCAATTTCGTCGACCTTTTGCAGGGATTTCTGCCCGAATTCACTGCGCAGCTGGCGCGTCTGGGCGGGCTTTACGATGCCTATCGCCTGCTGGCTGATGCGCTGAGCGTGGTGGTGCTGGCGGGCATCGTCTATTTTCTGCTGCGCCGTTTTGCGCTGCCCAACCGCCAGGACCTGCGCTTTCATGACAATATCCTGCTGCATCCCAAGGCTGCCGGCGGCGCGATCACGAGCGACTCGCTGATCGTGGCTTTCTTCATTTTGCTGCATGTCGGCGCGCGCTTCCTGGGCGAGTCGGTGGCAGTGGCTCAGCATGGCGTGGATGCCTATATGCCATTCGCGTCTGCTGTTGCGGGCATTTGGGGCGGTCTGAATGCCGATGCCATGTTATTCGCGCGGCATGTTTGCTGGTGGCTGGCGCTGGGCGGCGTGCTGGTTTTCTTGCCCTACTTCCCACAGAGCAAGCACGCCCACTTGTTCATGGCGCCGTTGAACTTTTTGACGCGTCCGCAGCGGCGCTCCCTGGGCGCGTTGACGGCGCTGGACTTTGAAGACGAATCGCTCGAACAATTCGGCGCGGGGCGCTTGGAAAATTTGTCGATGACTCAGCTCTTGGATGGATTCGCGTGTATCATGTGCAACCGCTGCCAAGATGTCTGCCCGGCCTATGCCACTGGCAAAGAATTGTCGCCGGCCGCGCTGGAGGTCAACAAGCGATTTGTTATGAAAGATAGTTGGTCTGCGCTGGCGGGAGGCGCAGAGACAGACCAGCCGCTGTTGGGCAGCCTGCTCAGTGAATCGGCGCTGTGGGCTTGCACGGCTTGCGGAGCTTGCATCGATATCTGCCCGGTCGGCAACGAGCCCATGTTCGACATCCTGGATATCCGCCGCGATTCTGTGCTGATGCAAGGCGAGTTTCCCGCCGAGCTGGGCGGAGCTTTCCATGGCATGGAACGGCAAGGCAATCCCTGGCAGATCGCCGAGCCGCGTGATAACTGGACATCGGCGCTGGACTTCCCCGTGCCGACAATCGCAGAAAATCCCGATTGCGACCTGCTGTATTGGACGGGCTGCGCTGTGAGTTACGATCCGCGCGCCCAAGAGACAGCTCGAGCGCTGGTCAAGCTGCTGCATGCCGCCGGTGTCAACTTCGCTATCCTGGGCGACCGTGAACGCTGTACTGGCGATGTCGCTCGCCGCGCCGGCAACGAATACCTGTACAGCGAAATGGCGGCGATGAATGTCGAGACGCTGAACGAAATCGCGCCCAGGCGCATCGTGGTGACTTGTCCCCATTGCCTGCACAATATCGGGACGGAATACCCGGCTTTTGGCGGCGATTATGAAATTGTCCATCACACCGAACTGATCGCCGAGTTGATCGACGCGGGCAAGCTGCCGGCGCGCGCGAATCCCGCCGGCTGGAGCAATGTAACTTTCCATGATCCCTGCTATCTGGGTCGTCACAACAATGTGCTGGATGCGCCCCGCGATGTCCTGAGCGTCCAAGCCATCTCGCTGATTGAGATGCCGCGCAACCGCAAAAACTCCTTCTGCTGTGGCGCTGGCGGCGCGCAATTCTGGAAAGAAGAAGAACCCGGCGAGCAGAAAGTCAGCCTGGAACGCTATCAAGAAGCCATCGAGACAGGCGCGGATACCTTGGCGGTCGGCTGTCCGTTCTGCATGCGCATGTTCGAAGACGCTCGCAATGAACTGGACGGCGGCCCGCGCGTCCTCGATATCGCCGAAGTCTTGGCCGCGGAGCTATGAAAACGGCGCGGCTGGCAGCCTTCGATTTCAGCGAGATTCCGGTTCTGGAAACGGCGCGTCTGCGGCTGCGGCGCATCAGCCGGGCCGATTACGACGACTGGCTGGCGGTCTTCCAAAGCCCGGGCGTGGTCGACTGGTTGAGCGACTTTCAACAGGTACCGCGTTCCGCAGAAATACAGGGCATCGTCGACTGGGCGGATGCTGTCTTTGCGGCGAAGACGGGCATACGCTGGGCGCTGACGCTCAAGCCAGACGACAGGCTGATCGGCACCTGCGGATTTCACTTGTTAGATCAAGCGCACCAATATGCTGAAATCGGCTATGAGCTGCACTCGGATTATTGGCGGCGCGGGCTGATGAGCGAGGCGGTTGGCGCGGTGATTCGCTTCTGTTTTGACAGCTTGTCGCTGCATCGGCTGGAAGCGGATACCACCGAGGGCAATGCGGCATCGGCGGCGCTGCTGCAAAAGCTGGGTTTTTCGCTGGAAGGCGTCCTGCGCGAGCGCGTTTTCTGGCGGGGCGAACATCACAATTTGTGGCTTTTCAGCCTGCTGGAGCCAGAATATCGCGAGCTGGTCAGGGCGGGGCGGCTGGCGTGAAAGCGCGCAATCTTGAATACCTGGCTGCGTTGACGCTGATTCTGCTGCTCGGCTTCGCGATTGGCGCGGCGCAATTGAATGCCGATGCCATCTGGACGGACGAGCTCTATTCGCTGGCGAATATCGGCGCGTTTGATGCGCCCTATAGCCCGGCGCAGATCATCGACTCGCTGGCGCGATACAGCCCCCAGCACACGCCACTCTATTATTTCATCAGCGCAAGTTGGGCATCTTTGGCTGGCTGGTCGCAATTTTCCCTGCGCGTGATTTCGCTTTTCGCTGGCAGCCTGTTCATCGCCTGGCTGGTTCGTCTGTGCGCCGATCTGTTCGGTCGCGGCGCTGGCGCAACCGGCGCTTGTCTGGCGGCGACATCGGCTTTCCTGCTGGTGTCCTTCCACGAGATCCGCATGTATACCTTGATGCTGATGCTGGCGGCGATGCACGCGGTCTGTTATTGGCGGCTGGCTTATGGGCGGGCGCGCGGCCGAGGCACGGCGCTGTACTTCGTCTTGACGGCGGCTGCCCTGGTCTACACGCACATGTTTTCGGCGATTTTGCTGGCGGCCTTGGGACTGCACCACCTGCTTTTTGCGCTGCGCCGAAAGCGTGGCTGGCGCATTGTGGCTGGCTGGCTGGGGGCGGGCTTGCTGTTTATCCCGTATGTGCCGGTGGTATATGCAGGCTTCCTGGAAGAGACGACCAAGCCATCGACAGTCACAGCCGCCTTCGCCACGCCAGAATTGCTGGAGACCTTGACAACGCTGATCGGCAACGGATCGCCCTGGATTTGCTTGCTGGTGGGGTTGCTGCTGTTGTGGCGTCTGTGGCATCTGCGCGGTCGAGTCGCCCTGCGCTGGACAGCCTTCGCTGCGCTGATGCTGGCGGTGCTGCTGGTCTTCAATCAGCAATTCCAGCTGATCGGCTTGTATCGGTCGCGCTATTTGCTGATTCTGTGGCTGCCCTTGCTGACGCTCTTCGCCTATGCCATTAGCGCTGGCGCCAAGCCTATATTCGCTGTCGCGTGTTTGCTGCTGTGGGGTGTGGTTGGCTGGGGATTTCAGCGCTCGCCGGACTTCAGCGCCTATGTGGGCGGGATGGTCTTTGCCAGCCGTTATCCCAACTTGCAGCATGCCGTGGTGGGGCTGCGCGACCAGGTGCAGGCGCACGAAACTATCATCGGCTTTACGGAATCGGATTACATCAACAGCGATCGCAAACACGGCGTTAGCCCGGCCGATTATTACACCCAAGCCCAGCTGGGCATCGATGGGGCGTTCATCCCCGAGCGGCTGAGCGGCGAGCGGCTGCTGTCCGCGCTGAACGAGAAGATCGACAGCCATCCCTACCTGATTCTGGTTGCTGAACCCTATTCGCCGCCTGCCAACCTGACTGAGACAGTTGCCGCGCTGCAAAGCCATTTCCGCGCCTGCGAGATTATCGCCGACAGCGATATGCTGTTCGCGCAGCGATTCGTGGACCGCGCCATCGACTGCGCAAGGAT
>DAOUJB010000182.1:0-5133 GCA_034423155.1 Anaerolineae bacterium
GAATAGCCGCGAAAACAGCCGCCTACAACATCGCCATCCTATTCAACCGGCAGTGTGGACGAGCAGATGGAGCGATGGCAACTCTCATCTGTTAGTAGCGGACAAGCCTTACAGACTTCGAAATTGAGCGGCGATGCCCGGTTGTCGCATGACTTACTTGCATTTACTTCTGCGCCTTTGTGTCTCTGTGGCAGTAAATCAAAGATCGAATATGCGTCTGCGCAGCTGCGACAACCTCTGCGCGCGAACCGGCAGCATGCGTTCGAGGCGGCGCTGCATTTCCGCTGTCAGCAGCGCTTTGTCAGTCGGCGCGACCAGCGACTTGGCGATCAAGGCGTCGATCAGTCGTTCCATATCGCGTCTGGCATATCGGCGCTCTGCCCAGCCGAGTTTCTGCCCTTTGGCAATGCGTTGCAGGCGGTCGAGGCTGGCTGTTGGCGCTTCGCCCCATAGTTCGCGCAGGATTCGCGCTTTGATTTCGTCGGCCTGGGCTTGGTGCTGCGGGACCTGGTTGCGGGTGGCGCTGTGCGAACTCTCGTGCCGGCGGTATCGATAGAGGCTTTCGGGCAAGTTGGCAAATTGTATGTTGGTCTGTTTGAGCAAGCGCCAGGGCAATTCGCGTTCTTCGCCGGAGCGCCGGCCTGCTTCGTATCCGCCCACCGCCTGCAGCAGTTTACGGCGAAACATGACCGTGGTGTGGATGAAGCTCACGCCGCCCAGCATATCGAATATGATGAGGGCATGCTGCTGTGGCAAAGCGAATCGGTAGAGCACTTGCGACAAATCTTTGTTGACCAACTCGCCCTCTGTGCCAACTGCGCCGACTTCGGGATGCGCCTCCAGGTATGCGACCTGTTTTTCGAGGCGCTGTGGCAGGCTGATATCATCGCAGTCCATGAAGGTGATGTAGTCGCCGGTTGCGGCCTGGATGCCACGATTGCGCGCGTCAGCCATGCCCATGTTGCGCTCCAACTGCAACAAACGAATGCGCTCATCGCGCTGCTGGCAGTCTTGTACGATCTGCGCCGAAGCATCCTGCGAGCCATCATCGACGATCAGGAATTCAAAGTCGGCCAGCGTCTGCGTCATAATGCTGGCGATAGCTTCGCTGAGGAAAGCCTCGCCGTTGTATACCGCCATGACGACGCTGACTTTGGGCATGGATAATCTGTCTCGAGCGCTGTCTGATCGAGCGCGAGTATACCATAGGCGCAGGAACATACGCGGGCATGCTTTCGTTGACTCGGCGGCGGACGGCAGTTACCATTTGTTGCATTGACGGCGAGAGGCAACGAAATGCTTATGACCGAGCCAAACATCAACACTATCGGCGGCAACGGCAGCTTTCAGGATGTGATCGCCAAGTCTTCGCCAGCGATTCAGGCGATGGCGCACGCTGCCCGCGATTTGCTAGCGGATGTCATGCCGGGCATCACCGAGGTGCCCTGGGCGCGCCAGAAGATCGCTGGTTATGGCGTCGGTCCCAAAAAAATGTCGCAGCATTTCTGTTATATCGCGCCCTTCAAGCAGCACCTAAACCTCGGTTTCATGTACGGCGCGCACTTGCCCGACCCCGAGAATCTGCTTGAAGGCAAAGGCGCGGACCTGCGGCATATCAAAATCCGCCGGGCTGACGACCTGCAAAAGCCCGCCGTGCGTGAACTGATCCTGCAGGCGAGCCAGTATCTGCCGAAACTGAAGTGAATTTGCTGCGTCTGTCGTGAGCTAGCTGGGAAAGGCGCCGACTCGGTCGCTGTCGAGCTTTTCTTCGATATTCTTCACCTGCACCTGCAGCACACGAACATCGCCCTGCAAGTCCTTGACGGAGTTGTTCAGGTCATTAACACGCTCTGTCAACGCGGCGAAGTCGGACTTGGACTCGATCCTGTTGGATTCCATCCTGTCGCTATTGGCTTGGATGCCAGCATACAATTCAGCGCGCGTGGCGTCTATCTTGTCACTGTTGTCTTTGATACCAGCATACAATTCAGCGCGCGTGGCGTCTATCTTGTCACTGTTGTCTTTGATGCCAGCATATAGTTCAACGCGCGTGGCGTCTATCTTGTCGCTGTTGTCTTTGATATCGGACTTCAACTCCAGGCGTGTATCATCAATTTTCTTGTCTAGCGCCCGATAGTGATAGACTATGGTGAGGATCACCGCGACGACACTGCCGATAGTAACCAGAATCTCGGCGGACACTTGCACAGCTTCTTCCCCTTCTTGTCAACCTGTGCCGAACTCTCTCATAGCATAACCCGCAGCGCGCAGCAGGTCAAATCACGGCGGTCTCTCAGTCGCCCAGCCCGCGGATCTTGCCGAACATATCGCGGAAGACTGGGTCGCGCTGGACGAAGCTCGCTACGCGCGCAAGATGTCGCCGCCGGTCGACGCTCCAGGTGACCTGGTCGGTCAGCAGCGGACTGTGCGTCAGCTCGCTGGGCACCCACTCGGCGTTGATGAGCCAGGCAATGGTGGAAATATCCCATATCACGCTGGATGCCGCGAAGCCTTCGGGGCGGTATTCGGCGAAGATCTGGCACAAGTAATCGCCCGCCGCGCTGGTGCCGCCGATAGTCGCGCGCAGCTCTGGCAGAGTCGTCAGCAAGTGCGAGCTGACTCCCAAGCAGGGCACGACAACAAGTGGCACGCCGCTGTCCAGCACGACTTGCGCCGCCGGCACATCCTGCGCCAGGTTGAATTCGCGCGTGTGCCCCCAGTGCAGGGCATGCCCGCCCAACCAGACCACCACGATCTTGCCGATGATCTCGGGCGCGAGCAGCAGCGCCGAAGCTACATTGGTGATCGCGCCGATGGCAACGACATAGAGGGGGTCGTCATCGGGGCTGGCCAGCGCTTTGTCTATCATGTCGCGGACGGCAGCGCTATCGACCGGCTCGCGCCCAGCGCCCAGATACTTGTCCGCGCCGCGGTAGGCAAAGCCATCGGCAGCTATACCCAGAAAATCCAGCAGGCGCAGAATCTCGTCATAACTCTTCTGCATGCCATCGCCAGGCGACTTGGAGCGCTTGTTGTGAAATGGCGCGGCATATACCGCTTCGACAGAAAGCTGCTGTGGTGAAAGCAGCGCATATACAAGCGCGAACTGGTCGTCTATCTCGTTGTAGGTATCGGTATCCAGCACGATGCGCACTTTGTCGCGGGCTGGCTGCAAACGCGCCAGGCGGAAGGCATCGCTCAAGGTGGGAAATGTCATAATCTGTCCCTGTCATTGTTGGCGTAAACAAAAACGAGCGGGCATTTTACCCGCCCGTTCCGGCGATTATAACGCTTGCGCGTTGTGGCGGTCAGATTCAGGGCGTCGCGCCAGGTTGGATATAGGCGGTGCCATGCGTTTGATAGACCGGTGGATAGATCACCGCGGCGTCCAGCGCGTCCTGGTCCTGCTCGAAGTATTGCATCACCACCACGATCGGGTCGGGCCATTGGTGCCACATGAAGGTCGGCGTGCCTTCGGGCAGATCGGGATTGTGGCTGCCATAAGCGAAGTGATAACGCCCCTGCGACAGTACGGTATCGATAGTTTCCAGCGCGGCGACGATGGCGGCGCCATCCGTGTAGCTATCGGCGAGGTCCATGGCTTGCGCCATCAAATGAACACTGTCGTAGGGCTCCATCGCGAAGGGCGGCACGACCGCGATATCGCCCCAAGCCTCGTGATAGCTTGCGGTCAGGCTATGCGCCATGTCGTTGAAGATGGCGGGGATGGCGCCATAGCGGACGAAGGCGCAGAAATTGCCATCGGGCACGGCGGGCCAAAATTGCGCCGAATCGCTGGCGAAGGTTTCCGCGACGCAAATCGTATCCTTGCTGGGCGCAATGCCGAGCTCGGCCATCTGCTGGTTGAGATTGAAACCCGTTTCGCCGGTGATCAGAACTTGGATGGCATCGGCTGGTTCGGGGCGGGCTTGCACGCGGCTGAGGAGGGGGACAAAGTCTTCCGTGCCTAGTTCCACACTGTAGACTTCGGTCGCGATGCCGGCCGCTTCCAGCAGCGCGACGGCGTCATCGGCCGCCGGGATGCCATAATCGGTGTTTTCGGTCATGATGATCACATCATTTAAGCCGAGCTCAATCATCCATTGCGACGCGACAGCCGCCACCATGGTGTTCGCTGGCGAAGTTCGGAAGATGTAGTCCACGCCGTCTTCAATGCGCGGCGGCCTGCCTTCATATTCAATGATTCCGTTGGCGGTGATGTTGTCGTTCCAAGGACCGGCGAAGACAGTCGGGATTTGATTCTCCTGCGTGATCTTCATCATCGCCAAAGCGACCGCGCTGTGATAGCCGCCGACCACGCCATGCACATCGTCTTCGAAAATCCAGCGCTCGGCCAAGGCTTGCCCGCGTTCGGATATGCCCTCGGAGTCGCCGGTGAGCACTTCCAGCCGATGGTTGACGCCGGCAATGTCAATGCCACAATCGGCGTTGATATCGGCGGCCGCCTGCTGATAAGCCCAATCGATGATGACCCCGGCGCCAGTCGCGCCCGGTGGCGAAAGCGGCGCGATGCCACCCAGACGGATGGCCTCCTCGGCGAATGCGCAATGCGAGTCGGCATGGCCGACGGGCAGGCCAATGGCGAACATTCCAAATATGACAGAAAAGATTGCGATTCTGCAAAGCATGAAGATTCCTTTCCCTATTAGTCGGTTTTCCGGCAATCTTACACCTTTAAGCGTATGCGATTGTGAGTCGGCATGTCAAGCGAATGCGTCCAGGCGATAGCTATGCCCCCGACCCGACGAGGATCGAGGGAAGTTGCCCGAAGCGCTTAAGACCCTACTTCAAAGTAGCTCGTCCCATGCGTTTGATAGAATTCGGGATAAACAACCGCAGCATCCAGGCCGTTCTGTCCTTCTTCAAAGTATTGCATGACGGTCACGACCGGCACGGGCCATTGATGCCACATATAGGCGGGCACATCAGCGGGCAAATCCGGGTTGTGGCTGCCATATTCGAAGGTATAACGCCCTTGTGACAGTTCGATATCGGCCAACTCGAGGGCGGCGACAACCGCTTCTGCATCGGTAAAAGTGCCGGCGCGCTGCATCGCATCTGCCATGAGCCAGACGCTGTCATAGGCTTCCATGGCGAAGCTGACCAGGATAT
>DAOUJB010000183.1:0-5977 GCA_034423155.1 Anaerolineae bacterium
ACGAAACTGCCGCCGGTCACCGCTCGTCGCAAGTCGCGGCCATCTTCGGCTGCGGCTGCGGTGTTCAGCGTCCACTCCCAGGTGTTGCCCGCCAAATCATAGACGCCATAAGGGCTGACGCCTTTGTGATAGCGGTCGACGGGCGTGGTCTGCTTCAAGCCGGTTTCGACAGTGTTGCAGCGGTCTTCGTCATAATCGTCTCCCCAGGGGAAGTAACGATCGTCATCGCCTTTGGCTGCGCGCTGCCATTGAGCGATTGTCGGCAGGTCGACCTTCATGCGCAGTTGCGCGCCCAGCCAGTTGGCAAATGCTTTCGCCTCGTACCAATTGACATTTTCGCGCGGCAGTGTTTCGCCATCAAAGCGTGGCGCGGCTGCTTTTCGGTTGGCAGCGAACCAGCGCTGGGCATGCTCGGAAAAAGCCCACCAGCGCGGATTGCGATAGCCATCTTCGGCATCTACAAAGATGGCAAATTGCGCGTTGGTGACCGGGTATTTGCTCATCACAAAATTGTCTACCTGCTCGGTTATTTCGCCGAATTCTTCGTCCGCGCCGACGATGCTGCTTATGGTTACGCTGCCATGCGGGATATCACACCATTGTAGCATAGGCAGAAAGTCGTTGGCAGAAAAAGATGCATCGACTGTATCCAGGCTCGGCGCGGGAGCGGGCGGAGCGCTTTGTATCGGGGCGCTCGCTGCTTTGACCGGCGCGATGACATTCGGCTGGAGGGGCGTCTTCTGGACAGGCTGGGGCGACTCGACTGGCTGGCGATTGTTCACCTCGGCCGGGCAATGGCGGCGCAGATTCTGCGGGTCATAATCGCCAAATTCTTTTTGGAATTCTGCCAGCGCCTCGCAAGCGATACTGCGCGTGCTTTCGAAATTAAAGAGCGCGACAATGTGCTGATATTCGCGCTTCACTTCTCGCGATTGACTCCGCTCTGACAAGGCGGCCTGTGCCGAGCGCAGCAACTCGTCCACGCGCACGAATCGCGATCGATAGCCGCTGTCTCTTGCTCGGCGCAGCAGACGAATGGCCGTTTCATAGTCGTCTTCTTCCATCGCTCGCACGGCTGCCGAAATCAACGCGGCCGGGCTGGTCTGGTCTGGTTGGCTGGCTGGCGTCTTGATCGGCGCTGCTGGCGTGGTGGACGAAGCACTTCGCGCTCGCTCGACCATCAAAATGGCGGTCAACAAACGCGAGACATTTTGCGCTGTCAAGGCGTCTGACAAGTCGACATAATGCCAGGCGCGCATGGCTTCTGGCAGCACGGTGTCGCTGTCGATAAGCACGGGGATGATGTCGCGTTTGAGTTGACGGGCGATGGCCAGCTCGCGGCGGCAATTCCGCGATGCGACCGATTCGGGCGAAAGCAGATAGACGAAGACCTCGCACCAGGCTAGTCGGCGGCGGATTTCTTTCCACCAGTCCTGCCCCGCATACAGCCGTTGGTCATACCAGACTTCGTGAGCGTGCAGAGTCTCGATTATGCGGATGCAGAATGGTTTGTCGACGCGCGCATAACTGACGAAAATCTTCATGCATCGACGCTCTCGGCTGCCAGCGGCGGCCCATCCAGCAACGCGCGACTGGCCGGGCTGTCGATGTTTTTCAGCGCTTGCACCGCCAGGTCGTGCAGGCTTTCGTTTTCGCCCTCGGGCTTGCTCTGGTCGTTGAGCATTTGCTGCAAAACCGGCAAGTCGTTGTCGGTCAGCTGCGCTCCCAGTTGCTGCAGGGCGAAATAGCGCAGTTGCAGGCTGGCATCGCTCAGCGCCTGATCCAGCCAAGGTCGGGCTTGCTGCGGATTAATCTGATAGATGGACTTCAATGCGGCAAAGCGTACAAATTCGTCTTTGTCTCGCTGCACAGCCTCGCCCAAAGCCGCGATGACTTGTGGCTGACGCAGCTCACCCAGCGACTCGGCAATGGCTTCGCGCACCGAGGCATTTTCGTGCTGCAACAGGCTCGCCATGTCAGTCGCGCTCGCGACAGCGCGCAATTCGGCCAGCGACCGCGCAGCTGCGACCTGTACGATCCAGTTGTCGTCTTGCAACCTGCGTTGCAGATGCGGACCAGCGGCCGGATTTTGGAGTGCCGCCAGCGCCTCGGCAACCGCCCAGCGCACGCTCCAACTGCGATCGTCCAGGGCTTGGCAGAGCATCTCGAGCACCTGGCTATTGTCGCTGCCGCGCAGATGGCGGGCAAAACGAAACAAAAACTTCGCGGCCTTCTGTGTGCGCCCCCAGTCGTCATCGCGCAGCACTTGCAGGGCGCGCGCGATCTTTTCTGCATCGCTGAATCGATCGGCCACTGAGTCGCCCGTTGGCTGCTTATCAGCGTCGTCCGCGGCGCTGTTGAACCTATCCAAGGCGGCGCGCGCCAGTTGGCTGATCGCTGTGCCATCTTCGCGCACGAGCGGACTAGCGAGCAGGCGCTCAAAGTCGGGCAGGGCGGGTTCGTATGCTGCTTCTCCCAACAGGTCGATGGCGGCGGCGACAGTCTGTGGGTTCGCGCTTTCCAATAGCTCGACCAGAGCCTCACAATCGAGGTCGGGCATTGCGTTCAATAAGTCCGTTACAGTTCGCACGACCTCATCATCTGCGTCGGACAGCGCTGCGATGAGTGTCCTTTGCGCGGCGCTTTCGCCTTCAAAGCGCGCCAGCATCTCATATGCCGCCAGCCGCACGCGCCGATCGCTGTCATCAGCTGCACCCAGCAGGGCGGGCAAAGATTGCGCGGCGGGATAATCCCCCAAGTTATTGAGCGCGCGATGCCGCTGTTGCCAGTCATCATGCCGCAACTGGGCTCGCACGCTTGGCGGCAAGGCGGGCACTGCGGTGGCTTGCGCAGTCTCGTCAACAAATGGCGATTGACCATATACCAGCGCTTCCAGCTTGCTGCCGGCCAGCACGATCGCGTTTGGCGGATCGCGCAGCACGGCGGCGATATCTTCGACCAATTGCGCAAACTGATCTCGATTGGGCAGGTACTTGACGACATCAGAAATCTCTTGCCGCAGCTCCTCCGCTCGCCGATGCGACAGAATGGCTAGGCTGATCGCGTCTGGCAAGTCAACCGTATCGGCAGCGATCTGCGCCAGGCCGATGGCGATGTCTGTTTCGTTCAACCCGACTGCTAAATCGTAGAATTCATCGGTTAGGGTCAGCAGGCGCGCATCGGCCATCGCCAGCAATCGACTCGTCACCAAGCGCCTTTGCTCGGCCAGCGCTCGAATGACGGCCGCGCGATTTTGCGGCTGCGACTGCGACCAGCGCAATACGCGCGCCAAGATCTCGGAATAGGCGAAATTCATCAGCGCCGGCAGCAATTCCGTCTGATTGCCCCCGGCGCCCTGCTGCAAATCATCGAGAAGCAAGAGAGCCGTGGGCAAGTACTTGAGCTCGCCCAGCATCCAAATGGCGTTGCGACGCAGCGTTTCGTCTTTATGCGCAGAGAGCTTGACCAGCCAGGCGGCCGAAAGCGCCAGCGGGTGGGCATCAAGCTGACGCAACATATCGGCGGCATTTTCGCGGTCGACTTCGGAAACCAGGCTGACAAAGTCCAGTGGCAGTTCCATGGCCAGCGCGCGCACCTCTTGCCACAACCAAAGCTGCATGTCGCTGTTGTAGCGCCCCAACTGCGCGATCAGCACTTGAGCGGCCGCGTCGGCGTCCGATATGCCTGCCAGCGCCGGTCGGAAAGCTGGCCGGGCTTCAGGATTTTCGGCGCACAGCTCAACCAGCCTTTCGATCAGCGTCTGACAGATTGTCGCGGGCTGCGACCTCGCACGCCGCAAAGCCATCATCGCCAAGAATGGGTCGATTTCGGCGATGCGCTCCAGCGCAGGTCCACGCGATTCGTCAGGCAATCCCGTGATGATGTGCAGCACCAGCTCGTCCCATTTGCGCGGCTGTCGCTCGCCATCTGCGAACTCAGGCATCTTGATGAACTTGAGCAAGCCATCGCGTTTCAAGGGCTCCGCAGCCAGATAGGCCTGCAACAATTCGGGTTGGAAGCGCAACCAGCCGGCTTTTTCGTGCAGGAAGCCCAAGGCCACAGCCGCCTGCACGACGCGCGGGTCTTGTGCCTCGCGCTCGGCATCGGCGCGCATAACAAAGCGATGCGAATCCGCCAGCATCATCGCCCAAGCCAGCTTCTGCAAGCCGCGCAGCAGTTGGACTGCGCTCAAGCCATTGGCTGCGCCCGGCTGTTGTTGCAGTCGCAAGGCGATCAGCGCTGGCAGTGGATCTTTTCCCCACTGGCTGTGGGCGAGGGCTCGGTCGGCCGCCAGCAATTCTATGCCCACCGACAAATAGTCCAGCTGACTCTCGGCGATTCGCTCGGATTTGCTCCGCAGCAATTGGCGAAAGTCGTTTTGTCGCCCCAGCGTCAGGTGATGGCTGGCGAACTTCTGAGCGAGCGCGGCGCTGACACTGCCGATTTCGAGGCTCGGCAAGCGCGGATCGTCCTGCGCATCACCGCGTGAAAGCACGATGAAACGCTGGCTTGGATTGGCGTCAATCCATCCGCAGATGTTTTGGGCATGCTCCGGATGCTTGGCCTGCAAGTCGCTGTAGTTGTCCAGCACGATCAACGATGAGCGCTCTTCCAGCCAGCGCCGCCAATAAGTCAGCAACTGCCATTGCGATTCTACAAAGGCGTCGAGCGTGTCGTGCTCGGTCTGCCAAAGCGCCAGGTCGAGCCAGATGGGCAGGGGCGCCGCGTCATCTCGCAAGGCAGCGTGGGCTTGTTCCAGCGCCAATAGCTGCGCAAACACCGACTTGCCACTGCCAGACGCGCCACGCAAGACAAACTGCGGCTCTGCATCCGCCCATTGTGGCAGGTCGCTGACGGGTTTGGCCGCGCCGGATTTCTCGCCCGTGAATGCCCAATCGCGTAGCAGAGCAAATTGCCCGTTGCGCGGGCGCATATTGTTGCCCATGACCGCATCGCAATTGCGCAGCGCCGCCCAGGCTGTCGGCATTCTAGACAGGTCCAGCTCGAGCTGGTGGATGATGCCGCGCAAGTATTCCAGCCGCTCGCCGGGTTTAGGCAGATCATCCGCCTGCGGGATGCGATTTAGAAGTTCTTCTATGCTTTGTTCGCTGGGGTCGGCGAACCAGCGGCGCAGGTCGATCCAATCGTTAAACTGGAAGTTGGCGATGTCTTCGGTAGAAAAATCGCGCGCGATGACAGCGGTAACCGGCAAGTCTTGCCCGGCGAAAGCGGCAAACTCAGCTTGGCAATGCGGCGACTGCAAATAATTGTCGCTGACGACAACCAACGCGCCGCCCGCAGCTTCGCGCAGCATACGAATGCCCGCTTGCCAATCTTCGCTGGGCGCAATCGCAAAGCGGTCGAAGCTCACTTGGCGATAACAGCGCAGCAAAAGCATCGCCAGTCGGAATGCCTGGTCGATGTCGTTGTTGTGGTATGAAAGGTAGAGCGCTCTGTCGTTGCTCACAGCCTTCCTTTGCCGCGCGGTCGCTTTCCTTACGCCCTCAATTATACTCACATTTGAAGACGCAAAGGCCGCAAACGGCGCAAAGATTCGTTGTTACCAAGGCACAGAAGCACAGCAGCAGAGCCAACAAAGTAAATCAACTACAAGTTGGAACCGCGTAGGGGCGACTCTTGTGTCGCCCACTTGCACAACGGCGACACAGTGGACGTGACAAATCTCGCGCCTACAAGGCTTGTCCGATAATTCGCGCCCGACTCTGGTCTACCCCCTGATGCTTCGGGGAGTGGAGCGGACTGACGCGCAATCATGCCACTTTTCGCTTAATTCGCTTGACAATTAACGGGATATATTGTATTCTGAATCTATTGTGAATATCACATTACCGATATGATTCAGTCCGCTATGTATTCTGGTCATTGCCGAAGGGAGATCGTAATGAAAGCGTCCAGTGGGAATTCGTCTTTTTCCTTGAGTCTCGCAGCCCCCCCCCCCCCCCCCCCCCCCCCCTCC
>DAOUJB010000184.1:0-1738 GCA_034423155.1 Anaerolineae bacterium
TTTCAAGCGCGCCAACGAAGCCATGATGCGCAGCTTGTGGTATGCCTACCGCGACCGCCGTCAGCGCCGCCGCCAACTTCGCCGCCTGTGGATCCAGCGCATCAATGCAGCCGCGCGTCTGAACGGCATGAAGTACAGCCAACTGGTCTATGGTTTGAAGCGCGCCGGCATCGAGCTGGACCGCAAGAGCCTCGCGCACCTCGCTGTGCACGATGCTTCCACCTTCAGCCAAATCGCCGACGCTGCCCGCCAGCATCTCTAGGCGCGGCGACAACAAGCCAGGCAAGCCTACAGAGAAGGGTCCTTCGGCAGACCCTTTTTGTATTTGTGGTGGCGCAGCATGGACCCAATCAGCAGCACGCAAAACAAGCGCGTCCGCCATGTGAAGGCGCTGGCGACCAAAGCGCGACTGCGGCGCAGCGAACGCAAGTTGATCCTGGAAGGCGACCGTCTGATCGCCGATGCGCTCGCCCGTGGTGGCGCTGCCGAGCTGGCGCTGTATTCCCCGCAACGCGCCGATTATGGCGTCATCGCGCAGTTGCAAAGGCGGGACTGCACGCTGCTGCCAGTGGCCGAAGCGATCCTGCGCCATGTCAGCGATACGCAGCAGCCGCCGGGCATCCTGGCGGTTTTTCACATCCCCAAGCCAGCTATCGCGCAACCCTGCCAGCGCGTGCTGATCCTGGACGCGATCAGCGAACCCGGCAATCTGGGCACGATCCTGCGCAGCGCTGCGGCCGCCGGCGTCGAACTGGCGATCCTGGCGCCGGGCTGCTGCGATGCCTACAGCGGCAAGACTCTGCGCGCGGGGATGGGCGCTCATTTTCGACTGCCTATCGTGGAAGCGAGCTGGCGCGAAATCGCTGATTTCTGCCGCGAGATGCCGGTCTATGCGACGCGCGCCGCTGCCGATTTTGCTTATACAAATGTCGACTGGACAGGCGACTGGGCGCTGATCTTGGGCAACGAAGCACACGGGCTGAGTAAAGCGGCGCTCAACCTGGCTGAACACGAGATCGGCATCCCCATGGCGCAATCCAGCGAGTCGCTGAATGTGGCCAGCGCGGCGGCTGTCATCTTGTTCGAGGCGCAGCGGCAGCGCCTGCAGAGCGACTCTACACTTGTGGGGCTGTCTGCTGTAGACTAGCCGCGTTCAATCGGGCAAGCAGATACGGGTGAGACATGGCAAAAGAATATGATGTCGTCGTGTTGGGCGCGGGACCGGGCGGTTATATCGCTGCCATCCGCGCCAGTCAGCTTGGGCTTGCGACCGCCATTGTCGAAAAGAAGTATTGGGGCGGCGTCTGTCTCAATGTCGGCTGCATCCCTTCCAAGGCGCTGCTGCGCAATGCCGAGCTGGCGCAACTTCTCACGCGCGAAGCCGATCAATTCGGCATCAGCGGCGACTTCACGCTGGACTATGGCAAAGCCTTCAAACGCAGTCGGCGCGTCTCCAATGGGCTGACCAAAGGCGTGCAGTTCCTCATGCGCAAAAACAAAATCGCGACGCATGAAGGCTGGGCGACCATCCAGGACGAACACAGCCTGCATATCGCCAAGAACGACGGCAGCGACGAGACGCTGGCTTTCAAGAACCTGATCATCGCGACCGGGGCGACCACGCGACTGCTGCCTGGCACGACGCTGAGCGAACGGGTGGTCACCTATGAAGAGCAGATCATGGAAGATTCGCTGCCGGCCAGCATCATCATCGCTGGCGCGGGGGCGATCGGCGTCG
>DAOUJB010000185.1:0-14441 GCA_034423155.1 Anaerolineae bacterium
AGGTCGCTGCCGAAGAAGTGCGGCTCTTTGTAATAGGGCATGAAGACATCGGGATGGCGCTGCAGGTATTCGTGCAGCGAGGTCGTCCCGCATTTGGGCGCGCCAACGATGAAGAAATTGGGTTTGGGCACGGCGTTCAGTTCGGCAGCGCGCAGCATCGAAACTCCTCTTGATTCGCCGCATTATAGTACAAGCGCGAAAAGACCTTGTAGGGGCAGGGCAAGGCTACTCAAATTCGAAATCTGTAGGGGCGAGGCTTGTCTCGACCACAGTGCGGCCAATGTTTATGTGGACGACTCAAGAGTCGCCCCTACGCGATTCCATTTTATTGTTGCATTTCTCTGTTGGTTTCAATCGTGTGAGGGCAGAGAAAATTGCGCCCAAGCCCGATTCGCGTTACAGTCTTCGCCGTCCACCCAGCGAAAAGAGGCAGCATGAGCGCGCGCCCACACAAGCTGATCAATCACCCCGACGCCATCGTCGATGAAATGCTGGAGGGCTTTTGCGCCGCCTACAGCGACATCGCGCAGCTGACCGGCGACAGGCTGATAACGCGCGCGCAGCCCAAAGCGCAGGGCAAAGTCGCCCTGGTCATCGGCAACGGCAGCGGGCACGAACCCGCCATGGTCGGCTGGGTGGGGCAGGGTCTTTTTGATGTCAATATCGCTGGCGAGATCTTCACCGCGCCCGGACCGCAGCGCATCGTCGATGGCATCCGCGCGGCTGATTGCGGCGGCGGCGTGCTGGTCTGCGTATCGCATCATGCCGGCGACCGTCTCAATGCCGAGCTGGCGCTGGAACTCTGCGAAGCCGAGGGCATCGAGGATGTCGATCTGGTCATCCTCTACGATGACATTTCCAGCGCGCCCAAAGGCCAAGAAGCCGAGCGCCGCGGCACAGCCGGGCTCTTCTTCGTCTGGAAGATGTTAGGCGCTTTCTGCGAAGGCGATAGCGACCTGGCGGCGGCAAAAGCGCTGGCAGAAAAAGTCCGCGACAACACGCGCAGCCTGGCTATGTCGCTCAGTTCTTGCGCCAGCCCCATCACAGGCGAGGTCATGTTCGAGATGGCCGAAGACGAAATGGAAATTGGCATGGGCTTGCATGGCGAGGTGGGCATGGGACGCCAGAAAGCCCTGACCGCCGACGAAACCATCGACCTGATGCTACCGCCTATCCTGGAAGACTTGCCTTTTGCGGCCGGCGATGAAGTTCTGGTGCTGCTGAACAACAGCGGCAGCCTGACCCTGATGGAACTATTCATCTTGTATCGGCGGGTGGCGCAGCGACTGGACGAAGCCGGCATAGCAGTCTACAAATCCTGGCTGGACGCCTATGCCACCACGCAGGAGATGGCGGGTTTTGCGCTGTCGCTTTGCCGCGTGGACGAACAACTGAAGGCGCTGTGGGACGCTCCTGCCAATGGCGCTTACATGAAGCAGCTACCCCCCAATGCAAAAGAATCGTAGGGGCGAGGCGGTGACTCGCCCGTTAGACCCCCCTCGGTCCCCCCGACAGGTCAGGGGGAGGCAAAACATGTGCGGATTCTGTCGTCATGTCGTGCGACAGCTACCGAAATCCCCCTCTCCGACTTGTAGGGGCGAGGCGGTGACTCGCCCGATTGACTCCCCTCAGTCCCCCCGACAGGTCAGGGGGAGGCAAAACATGCGCGGATTCTGTCGTCATGTCGTGCGACAGCTACCGAAATCCCCCTCTCCGACTTGTAGGGGCGAGGCGGTGACTCGCCCGATTGCCCCCGTCGAGTCGAGGGGAGGTCGTCGCCATGACTGCCAGTGACCTCGCTGCGTTGATAGAGCGCATGGCTGCGCGCGTGCTCGCCGAGCGAGACATGCTCAATCGCCTGGATGCCGCGACGGGCGATGGCGACCACGGCAGCAGCATCAGCGGGGCGCTGGCCTTGGCTGTGCAGGAGATCGGCGCGCTGGAAGAGCCGAGCCCCCACGCCATTTGGCTGACGACAGCCAAGGCGCTGCTGAACGGCATGGGCGGGGCATCGGGCGCGATCTTCGGCACATTCTTCTTGAAAGGCGCGGCGAGACTGAAAGATGTCGAGCGCATCAGCCAGGCGGATATGGCGGCGCTGTTAGAAGCGGGTTTGGCGGGGGTGCAAGCGAGAGGCAGCGCGCAAGTGGGCGACAAAACCATGGTCGATGCGCTGGCGCCAGCTGTGGCGGCCTTTGCGGCTGCGGCGGATTTTCCATCTGCATGGCGGGCTGCGGCGGACGCGGCGGCAACAGGCGCAGAATCGACGCGCGAGATGCTGGCGCGGCAGGGCAGAGCCAAATACCTGGGCGAACGCGCCCTTGGCCATGCCGATCCCGGCGCAACCACCATCGCTATCATGTTCCAGGCGGCATCAGAATCCTCCCGCCGACTCGACGGGGACTAAACCGTAAGGGAGAAAACCATGACAAAGTACAAATTGCGCGTCGGTTACATCGGCACATCGATCTCGTCTTATTTCGCGGGCGAATACAAGCAGCGTCCGCGCGCCATCGCCGGGCTGGAAAAACTGGCTGCCGAGCTGGACTTTGAGCTGATCGCCATAGCCGACGAGATGATGACCGAAGCGGGATCCGTGCGCGCCGCCGAAATGTTCCGAGAGCAGCATATCGACTTCCTGCTGCTGCAAACCGCCGCGTGCAGCATGGGCGAGCAGTTGCTGCCGCTGGTCAAAGCCGCGCCGCGCATCGGCTTGTGGGGCACGCCCGACCCCGAACAAGAAGGCGAAATCAAAATCCATTCGCTGGTTTCCATGAGTCACTTCGCCGCCATCCTAAAGCGCTACCTCAAGCACGAAAACATCCCCTTCAAGTGGTTCTTCGGGCATGTGGAAACCGACGAATTTCGCGATCGCTTTGCGGTGACCATCCGCGCGCTGACGGCGGTGAAAAATATCGAACGCTCGCGCATCGGCTGGGTCGGCAATTTGTCGCCCGGCTTCAACGACATGATCTTCGACGAACGCTTGCTGCGCAGCCGACTGGGCATCGCCGTCTTGCCGCATGAACTGGGAGAGCTGGTGCGGCGCGCCCAGGGCTATGATCAAGCGCCGGTCAACGCGACCATCCGCGAAATCAAGCGGGCGGCCAGCGACATCACCGTCAGCGAAGAAGCAGCCTTCGACCGGGTAACCCGCTTGTACCTGGCTTTGCGAGACCTCGCCGCCGAGCATGACTACGCGGCGCTGGCCGTGCAGTGCTGGCCCAGCATCCAGTCCTATTATCGCGTCGCGCCTTGCATGGCCTACAGCTGGCTGGGCAGCGAAGATGGCCTGGCAGTCAGCTGCGAAGGCGATGTGTTGGGCGCGGCCAGCATGTACTTGCTCAACCTGCTGACCGGTCGACAAGGCTCATCCACGCTGCTGGACATGACGGCGCTGGACCCGCAGACCCAAGCCATGCTCATGTGGCATTGCGGTGTTTCGCCGCGGCACTTCGCCAACGACGACGGCATCAAATGGGTCGACCATGTGACGCTGGGGCGCAAGGCGGACGACGGACCTTATGGCGTGGCCGGCGACCAGGTTTTCGCCGCGCAAGAAACGACCGTCAGTTACATCGGCGATGACGGCAGCAGCCTGTTGGTCATCCGCGCCGATATCATCGAGCACGAAAAGAAAGGCTTTGACGGCACGCGCGGCTGGTTCGCCGAGTTCGAACTCAACAAACAGCCCGTCTCGCTGATGGACCTTATCAACACCTTAACGGTGCGCGGGCACGAGCATCACTTTGCGGTCGGGCAGGGCGATGTAACCGACGAGCTGATGGAACTCGCTGCCTGGAAGAACCTGCGCCTCATTGAGCATCTGCCGCTGACGAATTATCTGCAAGTCGACGACTCTGCGCTATAATCGGCGCGGCGCTCGCAAAAGCGGGCACGAAGTCTTTCCATTCGCATAGGTCAGGTAAAGGACACAACATGTTTAGGAAAGCAGTAATACTCGTACTTCTGTTGCTGGCGCTGCCATTGAGTCTCGTCGGCGCGCAAGACATGATGGACCCGCCCCCGGGCTTTGATAGCTGGGATGCCGTGGTCGCCGCGGCCGATGGCGCGACCGTCAATTGGTATATGTGGGGTGGCTCCGACTCCATCAATGGCTTTGTCGATACCGTCTATGGCGGCCCGCTGGCGGACGAATACAATATCACGCTCAACCGCGTGCCGGCCAATACTGTAGATATCGTGAACCAGGTCTTGAGTGAAGCCGAAGCCGGCGTAACGGGCGATGACGGCACGGTCGATCTCATCTGGATCAACGGCGAAAACTTCTTCACGCTAAAGCAAGCTGACCTGCTCTATGGTCCCTGGTCGGAGAATATCCCCAACAGCGTGTATGTAAATTGGGACAACCCGGCGCTGAATCTGGACTTTGGGCGTCCGGTCGAAGGCATGGAGAGCCCCTGGTCTGGCGCGCAATTCCACTTCATCTATGACTCGGCGCGCATGACCGCTGACGATCTGCCGCGCAGCTATGCCGAATTGAACGACTGGATCGCCATGAATCCCGGTCGCTTCACCTACATCGCTCCCGGTCCCGGCGCATTCCAGGGCACGCGCTTCGTGAAGCAGGCGCTCTTCGAAATCAGCGGCGGCCAAGCCCAATGGGTCGGCGACTTCAACCAGGAGCTCTATGACGAACATGCGCCGGCGCTTTGGGACATGCTCAACAGCTGGGAAGAGAATCTGTGGCGTGGTGGCGAGACCTACCCCGCCAACATCGGCGAATTGCACGAGCTCTTTGCCAATGGCGAGATCGACTTCACCTTGACGCAGCGCATCACAGGCGCAGCGGTCGATATCGCCTCGGGACTGATCCCGCCCACCAGCCGCGCCTTCAGCTTCGACGACAACATGATCGGCGACTTCAACTATGTGGCCATTCCCTACAATGCGCCCAACAAAGCCGCCGCGCTCGTGTTGGCGAATCTGATCTTGCGGCCCGACCGACAGGCGCTGCAGGTGGTGCCCGAGAATGGCTTTGGCCTGGCTTATGGCATTGATGTCAGCCGCGTCACCGACGAAGCCGATGTGGCCGCGCTGGCAGCCGCCTCCGAAAGCCTCGGCGATGCCGCTGCCGACCCGAGCCGACTGGCTGGCGCGCTGGTTTCCGACATTGCCGCCGAATATCAGGTGCTCATCGAAGCCGACTGGGAAGCCACAGTGCTGCAGGGCTAAGCGATAAGCGCATAACCCCCTTTCACCCATCGGGATAGGCGGAGACAGATCCTACCGCCGCAAATCGCGAAAAGCCCCCTCCCTCTGCATGGGGGAGGGGGTATGGGGGTGGGGGACTAGCATAGTAAGTTTATGAAAGGTCTTTCTTGACGCGCGTCACGCTCGAGTCCATCTGCAAGACTTATCCCGGCGGCGATGAGCCAGCTGTGGACGATTTCTCGCTGGAGATCGACAGCGGGCGACTGGTGGCTTTTTTGGGTCCATCGGGCTGTGGCAAGACGACCACGCTGAAGATGATCGCCGGTTTGATCCAACCCAGCAGCGGGCGCATCCACTTTGATGGCGAAGATATCTTGCCGATCCCGGCCGAGCGGCGCGGCGCAGTCATGGTCTTCCAGAATTATCTGCTTTTCCCCTACATGTCGGTCGGCGCGAATGTCGGCTTTGGCTTGAAGATGCGCGGCGTGCACAAGCGCGAAATCCAAAAGCGCGTGGCCGACATGCTGGCGCTGGTCAAATTGCCCGATATCGCCAAGCGCCGCCCTTCGCAGCTTTCTGGGGGACAGCAGCAGCGCGTGGCACTGGCGCGAGCTTTGATCACCGAGCCGCGCGTCTTGCTGCTGGACGAGCCGCTGAGCAACCTGGATGCCCACCTGCGCGACGAAATGCGCGAATTGATCCTGTCCATCCAACGCGAGCTGGCGGTCACCACCGTCTTCGTCACGCACGACCAAGAAGAAGCCGTCTTGCTGGCCGACCAGATCGCGCTGATGTTTGATGGCCTGCTGCGTCAATTTGCCTCGCCAGCCGAATTTTATCAGCGCCCGATATCGCAGCGCGCGGCGCGTTTCTTTGGCGGCGTCAATTTTATCGCCGGCAGCCGCCACGATGGCAGTGTGCAGACCAGCATCGGCGACTTCCATTTTGCATCGGCGGGCAAGGAAAGCGCCCCCAGCGGGCGAGTCGTCATGACCATCCGTCCCGAGCAGATCGGGCTGAATGAGGGCGCCAGCGACAACACGGTGACCGGACGCATCCGCGAGCGCATCTATGTGGGCAGGTACACGCGCTACAAGATCGCGCTGGGCGAGCACGAGGTCGAAGCCGTGCGCAGCGCCGATCTGCCAGGCGCGCTGGAAGCCGGCGACGAGGTGCAGGTGCGCTTCCCGCCCGAGCGCATCTGGGTCGTGCCGGCGGATTGACTAATTCTTTTTTTCGCCACAGAGACACAGAGAAAAAGCTAGAGCATTGCCGCCATGCACAGAAGTAAATGCAGGTAATTCATGCGACAACCGGGCAACGCCGATCAATTTCGAAATCTGTAGGGGCGAGACTTGTCTCGCTCACAGTATCGCCGTCGACGAAGTGGGCGACTCAAGAGTCGCCCCTACGACATTCCTTTCAATTGATGCAGAACTTTCTTGCCGTACCATCTGCGTCCCCGCGTTGTAAGATAGGTACATGACTTTTTTGACAAACATCAACCGCCTCCTGCGCGTTCTGTTGCGGCAGCCGCAGTCCGCCATTGGCACGGCGCTGGTGGCTTTCTTCTTCTTTTTGGCGCTGTTTGGCGGGCAGCTTGCGCCCTATCCCAATGCCAACGACCAGAGTCACGATGCCCGCGTCTCGCCCACGCTGGACATGGGATCGCTGCGGCTGGGCGCGCATCCATTTGGCACCGACCGGCTGGGGCGCGATGTCTACAGCCGCGTCATCCTGGGCGCGAGCAGCATCTTCCGCATCGCTGGGCTGGGCACGCTCGTCAGCGTCGTACTGGGCAGCGCGCTGGGCATGACGATGGGCTATCGCGGCGGCTGGCTGGACGAGCTGCTGGGGCGAGTCATCGATGCGCTGCTGGCTTTGCCGGCGCTGCTATTGGCGCTGGTCATGGTCGGCATCGTGCGCAATCTGGACTTTGAAATCAACAGCTGGCAGGCGGCGCTGGCGAACGAAGTAACCCTGCTGGTCATCGCCATTCTCTACATTCCTGTCGTGGCGCGGGTGGCTCGCAGCGCGGCGCTGGACATCAAAACGCGCGAATTTGTCGCTGCCGCCGAGATTCGTGGCGAAAGCAGCGCCTATATCATCTTCCGCGAGATTCTGCCCTCGGCGATTCCCGCGCTGGTGGTCGAAGGGTCGCTGCGCTTCTCCTACGCCATCTTTCTGGTGGCCTCGCTGGGATTTCTGGGTTTTGGCTCGCCCCCGCCCTCGCCCGACTGGGGGCTGATGGTCAACGAAAATCGCGGCGGCTTTTATCGACTCACCCCTTGGGCGCTGAACTTCCCCGCGCTGGCGATCGCGCTGCTGGTCATCGCCGTCAACCTGATGTCGGATGGCATCCGCCGGGCAGTGCAGAAAGGCGGCGCATGACGCTGCTGCTGGATGTGCGCGGGCTGGGTGTCAGCTATCGGATGGAGCGGCGCTGGCTGCCGGCTTTGCGCGGTTTCGACTTGCAGTTGGACGCGGGGCAGATCGTCGGCATTGTCGGCGAGAGCGGCAGCGGAAAATCGACGGCGGCGCTGGCTTTGATGCATTATCTGAGCGCCAACGGGCGCATAGATGGCGGCGAGCTGCGTTTTTTGGGCGAGGACATGCTGACGATGGACGCGGCGGATCTGCGGCAGTTGTGGGCGCGGCACATCAAGCTGGTGCCACAGAATGCCGGCGCGGCGCTTAACCCATCCATGCGCATCGGCTCGCAGGTGCGCGAGGCGGTGCAAGCGGCTGAAGGCATCGGCAGCGCAGAGGCAGACAGGCGTGTCCTGGACGCATTCCACGATGTCAACCTGGTCGACCCCGCGCAGGTGGCGCAACGCTATCCGCACGAGCTCAGCGGCGGCATGCAGCAGCGAGTCGCCATCGCCATGGCGCTGATGTGCCATCCCGATCTGCTCATCCTGGACGAGCCCACCACAGGCTTGGATGTGACTACCGAAGCGGTGATTTTGGACTTGCTGCGCGAATTGATAGCTGGGCGGGGCGCGGGCGTGCTGTATATCACGCACAATCTGGGCGTGGTGGCCCAGCTCTGCCAGCGCGTTGTCGTGCTCTATGCTGGCGAAATCATGGAAGAAGCGCCGGTTGCCCAGCTCTTCGCCAGTCCGCGCCATCCCTACACGCTGGGTTTGCTTGCCAGCTTGCCCAAGGCGGGCCAGCGCAAAGCCCATTCGCGATTGCAGACCATCCACGGCAACCCGCCCGACCTGCGCAGCGTGGGGCCGGGCTGTGTCTTCGCAGACCGCTGCCCGCTGGTGGTCGACCAATGCCGCAACGAGAAGCCGCCGCTGGAAGAGGTCGAGCCGGGCCGGCTGGCGCGCTGCTTCCGCTGGCAAGATGTGGAATCGTTTTCGGGCGAGTCGCTGCCTCGCCCCTACGGATCGCCTTTGGACAAGATGTTTTCATCGGGCGATTCATCCCCCCGACCCGACGGGGGGACCGAGGGGGGTCAATCGGGCGAGTCACCGCCTCGCCCCTACGGATCGCCTTTGGACATGATGTTGTCATCGGATCATGCCTCCCCCCGACCCGACGGGGGGACCGAGGGGGGTATTCTTAACGCCGAAGGCTTGACCAAACACTTCCCCGTCCCGCGCGACCTGGTCGACATGCTGCGAGGCAGAAGCCCCAAACCCATCCGCGCGGTGGATGGCGTCGATCTGCGCCTGCAACAGGGACAGACCCTGGGCTTGGTCGGCGAAAGCGGCAGCGGCAAGACCACCCTCGCCCGCATCGTCATCGGCTTAGAGGCGCGCACTGGCGGCGGGCTCGAGCTATTTGGCGCGGATATCCAGGGCGACCTGCGCGCGCGGCAGCAAGACCTGCTTGCGCAAGTACAGATGGTCTTCCAAAATCCGCAGAATTCGCTGAATCCCTATCAGTCGGTGCGGCAGACCTTGCGCAGGCCGCTGGTCAAGCTGCGCGGTCTATCGGCCAAGGCGGCTGATGTTCAAGCCATGCAGCTGTTGGAAGCCGTCAACCTGCGCGCCGATTATGCCGATCGCTATCCCGACGAGCTGAGTGGCGGCGAAAAACAGCGAGTCGCCATCGCCCGCGCCTTTGCCTCGCAACCCAGCCTGGTCGTCTGCGATGAGCCGGTGTCGGCGCTGGATGTATCGGTGCAGTCGGCGGTGTTGAATCTGCTGGCCGACCTGCAAGACGAGCATGGCAGCGCCTGCCTCTTCATCTCGCACAACCTGTCGGTGGTCGGCTACTTGGCCGATGTCATCGCGGTCATGTACCTGGGGCAGATCGTCGAGATCGCGTCTGCCGATGCGCTCTTCCGCGCGCCCAGCCATCCCTATACCGAAGCGCTGCTGGCGGCTATCCCAGCGCCCGACCCGAGCCAGCACAGCGAACGCATCCTGCTTTCCGACGACCTGCCCAGCGCGCAGAACCTGCCCAGTGGCTGCCGCTTCCACACCCGCTGCCCGCGCAACATCGGCGAAATCTGCGAGCAAGACGAACCGCCCTGGCGCGAAACCGGCGCGGGGCAGGGCATCCGCTGTCACATCCCGCTGGACGAGCTGGCGGTCTTGCAGGCGGACGCCTCATGATTCTGTTTCTGCGGCGGCGCTTTGTCTTTTTCTTCTTCACCTACCTGCTCAGTTCGCTGATGATTTTCTTTTTGTTACGCGTGTTGCCGGGCGATCCAGCGCGCGTCATCGCCGGCGGACGAGAAGCCACCGCCGAGCAAGTGGAGCAGATCCGCGCCGAGCTGGGGCTGGATGCGCCGTTGCCACAGCAATATCTGGGCTGGCTGGGCGACTTTGCACGCGGCGACTGGGGCACGAGCATCGCCTTTCGCGGGGCAGACAACCGCGCCCTGATCGGCGAGCGCAGCATCAATTCCGGCCGGCTGGCGCTGGTGGCGCTGCTGCTTTCTGTGCCCTTGTCGCTGGCGCTGGGGGTGGTCGCTGGCTTGTCCGAGAACAAGCTGCCCGATGTCGTCATCTCGCTGTTGACGCTGTCGGTGGTCAGCTTGCCAGAATTCGTAACGGGCTTGTTTCTCATCAATATCGTGGCCCTGGGCTGGGCGGGCAATCCACTCGCAGAAGCGCTGGGCTGGTGGTTTCCAGCTAGCTCGGCTGTGCCCGCCAATGCCAGCTTCGGCGAGATGCTGCCGGCTTTGTGGCTGCCGGCTTTCGCGGCGACGCTGGTGCTGCTGGCGTATATCTCGCGGCTGACTCGCGCCGGCGTAATCGAAGAGCTCAAACGCGATTATGTGCGGGCGGCGGCATTGAAAGGCCTTGCCTGGCGGACGGTCGTGCTGCGCCATGTGCTGCGCAACGCCCTGTTGCCGACCATCACCGTCATCGCCATCAGCGTCAGTTGGCTGGTCAGCGGGCTGGTGGTGATCGAGTTTGTCTTTGGTTTTCCCGGGCTGGGCAGTTTGCTGATCGCCGCCATCGAACGCCGCGACCTGCCCCTGGTGCAAGCGATTGTGATGGTGACAGTCAGCGTGATTTTGCTGGCGAACCTGGCTGCGGATATGGCTTATGCGGCCTTGAACCCGCGGATTCGCTTATGAATGATCCGCCAAACTTTGCCCCCGGCGGAGCGGTGGGCTGGCGTCGCGGCGGGTTGCGGGGCATCAAGCCGAATCATTTGACAGCCATCATGCCACTGACTAGACTCTCTGTGGCAATTATTGTCCGCCGTCAAAAAACCATAATCCACAGGAGAATCCCAGCTATGAACCGCTCTCGATTACGCATGCCCTTCCTCGCCATCCTGGCGCTGCTCGCAATAGGACTTTTCAGCCTCGCCCCATCTCTCGCCCAAGAAACCACCGACATCCTCGTCTGGGGCATGGGCTACAGCAACGAATACGACGAAATCCTCGTCGACCGTTTTAACGATGCGCACGATGATGTAAATATCGTTTACGAAAATGTTTTGACTGGCGAACTTAGCGAGAACAGCCAGAAAGTGCGCGTCGCCATGGAGAACGAAGCCGGTCCCGATGTCCTCGGCGGCGTCGATACCGGCGCGAACCTGCAAGCTCTGGTCGCCACCGGACAGGTCCGGGATTTGACCGAATTCTATCGCTCCAGCGGCTTGATCGAGCGCATCCCCGACAACCTGCTCGCCCAGGTCTCCATCGAGGGGCGCATCTACGCCATCCCGCAGAACATGGAATCGGTCGGCATCTTCTACAACAAGGACGCCTTTGCTGAGCTGGGCTTGGAGCCGCCAACGACTTTCGAGGAATACCAGGCTGTGCTGGAAGCGGTCAAGGACGCCGGGCTCTATGGCTATACGATGGGGCTGGCTGGCGGCTGGCCCTCTGCGTTGATGGCCTCCATGTTCATGTACAGCAGCGCCGGCTCGGAGTACATTGATGTGCTCAGCGGCACACAGCCCTGGCCCGACTGCGAAGCCTGCCTAGCGGGCTTGCAAGCCTTCCAGGACATGGTCAACATGGGCTATGCCAACCCCGATCCCCTGGGCATCGACTACAACCAGTCGCTCGATCTCTTCTATCAGGGCTTGACGGTCATGGTGCTGAACGGACCCTGGTTCATCAACGACGCCATATCCAGCGACCCGGACTTCGAAATCGGCTTCTTCTACCTGCCGCCGGTCAACCCCGCCACCGACATCAAGACTCTGGGCGGGATCGGCAGCTCGCTGATCGTGGCGGAATACGCGCCGGTCGATGCCGCCTTCAAGGTCGTGGAGTGGATGATGACCGAAGAGCTGGCTGTGCAGGCGCTGCGCGATATCGCCGTGCTGCCCGCCTTCTCCATCGAGGTTCCAGAAGATATTCCGCCGCTCTATTACCAGATCGCGTCCGAGACAGCTGCCAATGTCGACAAAATCGGCTTCTGGCCCGTCACCTATCTGCCGCCCAAGGTCTTCGGCGATATGAACCAGATCGTGCAGGGCATGATCGGCGGGATGCTTTCGCCCGAAGACCTGCTGAACGAAATGCAGGCGACGCACAGCGACTACCTGGCAGAGAACTAGGCTGGGCAGTCCACAGGCCAATAATAGGCGCGGCGGCAATGTGGCTGCTGTCGCGCCTGTTTTTTGACGCCAACACAAGAGACCAAACATGACGCTACTCAGCGGTCAGACTGCGCGAACGGCTGGCATTCGTCCGCGCCTGGACTTGATGCCCTACCTGTTCATCCTGCCGGCTGTGGTGATCTATGTCGTCTTCAATCTCGGTCCGGTGCTGGCGTCCTTCGTGTTCAGCTTCTTCAAATGGGACTTGCTCAGCCCGACTGCCGAGTTCGCGGGCTTGTCTCATTACAACTTCATCCTGAATGACGACCGCTTTTGGAACGCGCTGGGGCACAATTTCATCTTCCTGGGGCTGGCGGTGGTCATTCCGGTCTGGATCGGGCTGCTGCTGGCGGTGTTCATCTACGAGATTCGGCGCGGGCGGGTGTTCTTCCGCGCGGCGCTGTTTTTGCCGGCCATTTTTTCGGGCGTGGTCATCGCCTATGTGTGGAAGTGGATTTATCATCCCTTCGCCGGTGTGCTGAACCCGGCCTTGGAGTTGGTTGGGCTGGGCGCGTTCACGCAATCCTGGCTGGGCGACCACAAAATCGCGCTTTATTCCACCTTCATCGCCTATGCCTGGGCGACCTTCGGTTATTCGATGGTCATCTTCCTGGCGGGCTTGCAAGATATCCCGACCGATATTTTTGACGCCGCGCGCGTCGATGGCGCGAACTTCCGCCAAAAGCTCATTCGCATCATCATCCCGAGCTTGTACGATGTCTTCACCTTCGTGGTAACGCTGCGCATCTTCACGGCGATGGGCATCTTCGGCGTCATCTTCATCCTGACGGGCGGCGGTCCTTTCTATTCATCGGATGTCATCGATATCTATGTCTTCCGCATGATCGGCAACTTCGAGATGGGCTGGGCGACAGCGGCCGCGACAGTCAATGCCGTCATCGTCGTCTGCATTTCGACCGGCTTCATCAAATGGCGGGAGTGGCGCTCATGGAGCTCGTGAGCGGCAACTGGCAGAGGCGGCTGCGCAGCGCCCCTTTTTATGCAACGCTGATAGTCATTACGGCGATCACGCTGGTGCCGATCGTTTGGGTCTTCACGAGCGCGCTCAAGACCAACAAAGAAATCCGCGAGAACGCCCTGTCGCTGCCGGGCGAGTGGCGCTTCCAGAATTATGTCGACGCCTGGATCGAGGCGAGCTTCGACCAGTATTTCATCAACAGCATATTTATCAGCGTGACGACCGTGCTGATCGTGCTGTTACTGGCGTCGCTGGCGGCTTATGCCTTCGCCAAGATGCGCTTTCCTGGCAACCAATGGATCTTCTTCGTCTTTCTGATCGGCATGGCGTTTCCCTTGTCGGCAAAGCTGGGGCCGCTGCTGTCGCTGATGTACGAGCTAAACCTGGCCAACAGCCGCATCGGTTTGATTCTGGTGTATGTGGCGGGCAGCCTGCCTTTCGCGATTCTGATGCTGCGCGCTTTTTTTCAGGGCTTCCCGCCGGAGCTGGAAGATTCCGCCGCGCTGGATGGCTGCAGCCGCTTTCAGTTTTATCTGCGCATCCTGCTGCCGCTGTCCAAGCCGTCGCTGATGGCGCTGGGCATTTTCGTTTTCATGAGCACCTGGAACGAATTTTTCCAGGCGCTGCTGCTCATCAACGAAGACAGCAAACGCACCTTGCCGCTGGGGCTGACGGCTTTCCAGGACGAATACTTCACCGACTTCGCGCTGTCCTTCGCCGGCATCAATATCACGGCTGTGCCCGTCATCATCGTCTACATCATCTTCCAGCGCAACCTGATTGAAGGCATCACTGTCGGTTCGGTCAAGTGATCTGTCATTCCAGCGAATCCATAATCCGTGTAGGGGGGAGACTTGTCTCGCCCGTCAAAATCCCAATATCGTGCACATTGGATGCTTGGCGAAATTGGAGAATGCGCATTTGACACGGTGAGAATCGGTGGGGCGTTATACATTTAACGGGCGAGTCGCCGCCTCGCCCCTACAAGCGACTCGCAGAATGACAAAAGGACTTCAACATGTCAGACGCAAAACCCAACATCGTCTTCATCATCGCCGACCATCAAGCCTTCTATGGGCATGACCGCGAGGGCGAATACGAGTTCAAGCCGCCCCGCTATGAGCAGTTCGCATCGGAGGGCATGCGCTTCGACCGCGCCTATTCGGTGTGCCCGCTGTGTTCGCCGGCGCGCAGCAGCATGATGACCGGCGTTTATCCCAGCTCGCATGGCATCGTCATGAACACCGAGGTCGAC
>DAOUJB010000186.1:0-2523 GCA_034423155.1 Anaerolineae bacterium
GTCCGGTCGCTTTGCTGATGAAAGGCACAGTGCGGCTGGCGCGCGGATTGACTTCCAGCACATAGACCTGGTCGTCCTTGACGGCGAACTGAATATTGAACAAGCCGCGCACGCCCAGCGCCAAACCAATGCGCCGCGTGTAATCGCGGATGATATCCAGGTGAAAATAACTGATTTTGTAGGGTGGCAACACACAAGCCGAATCGCCGCTGTGCACGCCGGCCTGCTCAATATGCTGCATGATGCCGCCGATGGTCACTTGCTCGCCATCGCAAAGGGCATCGACATCGACTTCATAAGCATCGTCCAAAAACTGGTCGATCAAGACGCGGTGCCCCTGCCATTGGACATGTTCGTCCAGCCAAGCCAGCAACTGCGCTTCGTCAAAAACGATCGCCATGCCCTGCCCGCCCAGCACATAACTGGGACGCACCAGCACGGGATAACCGATCTGCGCGGCGGCGGCGGTGGCTTCGGCGCGGGTAGTGATGGTGGCGCCGGCCGGCTGCGCGATATTGAGCTGCTGCATCAGCGCCTGGCAGCGTTGGCGATCTTCTGCAAGGTCTATCGTATCGACCGATGTGCCCCAGATAGGCGCGCCCAGCTTTTCCAGATCGCCGGCGATATTTAGAGGGGTTTGCCCGCCAAATTGGACGAGCAGGCCCGCGGGCTCTTCGCGGTCGACGATATTCATAACATCTTCGGCGGTCAGCGGCTCGAAGTAAAGGCGGTCGGCTGTATCGTAATCGGTGCTGACTGTTTCGGGATTGCAGTTGACCATGATGGTCTCGTAGCCCATTTCTTTGAGCGCGAAGCAAGCGTGCACGCAGCAATAATCGAACTCGATGCCCTGCCCGATGCGGTTGGGTCCACCACCCAGGATCATCACTTTGCGCGCGTCTGTCGGCGCGGCTTCGTCTTCCATTTCATAAGTGGAATACAGATACGGCGTGTGCGCCTGGAATTCGGCCGCGCAGGTATCGACTCGATAAAAGTTTGTCCGAACGCCCAGCGCTGTTCTCCGCTTTCGCACGGCGGCTTCGTCTGCGCACACAATTCGCGCCAGGGTCGCATCGCTGAAGCCGTATTGTTTCAAGCGGCGCATCTCTTCGGCGCAGATGTCGCTCAGCTGCCGTCCCGCGACCGCAATGGCGCTGTGTACGCTCATCAGCTCGCGCATTTGCTGCACGAACCAAGGGTCAAAACGCGTCTCCGCCACGATGTCGTCAAAGCCGACGCCCTCCGCCAAAGCCGCCGCCACCTGGAAAAGTCGCTGGGCGGTGGGCACGCTCAAAGCTTCTGGCATATCCGGCGCGGCGAGTTCGCTGGCGAAGCCGTCCATGCCGATATCCAGGGCGCGCACAGCTTTTTGCAGCGCCTCGGGGAAGGTGCGCCCAATGGCCATCACCTCGCCAACCGCTTTCATCTGCGGTCCCAGCACGGGGTCTGCGCCGGCGAACTAGCGAAAAGCCCAGCGCGGGTTCTTCTCCACGATGTAATCTAAAGATGGCTCGAAACTGGCTGGCGTCTGCAGCGTGATGTCGTTGGGGATCTCGTCCAATGTAAAGCCGACCGCCAGCAGCGCGGCAATCTTGGCGATGGGGAAGCCCGTGGCTTTGCTGGCCAGCGCAGAAGAACGCGAGACGCGCGGATTCATCTCGATGACGACCGCATCGCCCTCAGCCGGGTCGATGGCAAATTGCACATTCGCCCCGCCAGTGGTGATGCCCAGCCGGTCGAAAATCTGCCGCGACATATTGCGCAGGCGCTGAATTTCCTTGTCTGTCAGGGTTTGCGCTGGCGCGATGGTGATGCTGTCGCCGGTATGCACACCCATGGGATCGAGATTCTCAATGGAGCAGACCACCACGAAATTGCCTTTGGCATCGCGCATCAACTCCAGCTCATATTCTTTCCAGCCCAGCAAGCTGCGGTCGACCAGCACCTCGCCGACCGGGCTTTGATGGATGCCATTGGCTGCCACGCCCCGCAGTTCTTCCGCGTCATAAGCGACGCCGCCACCCGCGCCACCCATGGTATAGGACGGTCGAATCAAAATCGGATAGCCGATCTCGTCCGCGAAGGCCAGTGCGCCAGCAACGCTGTCCACGACGCGGCTTTCGGGCACACGCAAGCCGATCTCGCTCATGGTGTCGTTGAAGAGTTGACGGTCTTCCGCCAACTGGATGCTGGTCAAACTGGCACCGATCAACTCCACTCCATAGCGATCCAGCGCGCCAGTCTGCTGCAGCTGCACAGCCAGGTTGAGAGCGGTCTGTCCGCCGACTGTTGGCAGCAGCGCGTCGGGACGCTCTTGGGCGATGATCATCTCGCAAATCGGGGCGGTCAGCGGCTCGATGTAGGTGGCATCGGCAAATTGTGGGTCGGTCATGATGGTGGCCGGGTTGGAATTGACCAGCACGACGCGATACCCCTGCGATTTCAGCGCTTTGCAGGCTTGCACGCCGCTGTAGTCGAATTCGCAGGCTTGCCCGATGACGATGGGTCCCGAGCCGATGATCA
>DAOUJB010000187.1:0-2867 GCA_034423155.1 Anaerolineae bacterium
GCGGTTTGCGCGTGCCCACGCCCGAAAACGACAATGTGCCGCCGCATCTGCATCAGACGCATTGGTGCACAGAAAAAGCCATCGAGTTCATCCAGCGCCAGCGCAACCCCGACCAACCCTGGCTGCTCAGCATCAACCCTTTCGACCCGCATCCGCCTTTTGACGCGCCCTGGGAGTATTTTCGGCGCTATGATCCGCAGCAGCTGCCCGGCGCGCACTTCCAGGACGGCGATCTGCAACATCAGCGCAAGCTAGAAGCGGCCAGCATCGACTTCCAGACGCGCGCCCAGCATCCCGACAGCTTGCGCCATCAAGAGATCCAGGCGTCTTACTACGCCATGATCGAGTTCATCGACCACGAATTCGGGCGTCTGCTGGACTATTTGCAGGCTGCTGGCTTGCGAGAAAATACCATCGTCATTTACATGAGCGACCACGGCGAAATGCTGGGCGACCATGGCTTGCTTTTAAAAGGCTGCCGCTTTTATGAGGGTCTGGCGCGTGTGCCGCTGCTGATCTCCTGGCCAGGTCAAATCAAAGCACAGCGGTCGGACGCCTTGGTCGAACTGCTGGATATCGCGCCGACGCTATACGAGCTGCTGGGCATGGAGGTGCCCGCCTGGACGCAGGGACGCTCGCTGGCGGAGGGACTGCGCAGCCGCCTGGGGCAGCACCGCGAATTCGTGCGCTGCGAATATTATGCCGCGACAAATTATCCAGACGAGACGCATGCGACCATGTATCGCGACCGCCGCTGGAAATTGGTCAGCTATCATCGCAAGCAGATCTGCGAGCTGTACGACCTGGCTGCCGACCCTTGGGAGCACCACGATCTCTCCGCCGACCCCGCTTTTGCCGATATCAAATGGGAGCTATTGCAGCGCAGTTATGCAGCCAGCGTCTATGCGCATCCCGCGCAGACCGATCGCTATGGGCCATTCTGATCCCTTGCTGCGCACAGGCAGAACCGGCTACAGCTGACCGCTGCGCTGGGCTTGCTCCTCCGGCTTTTCGAAGGCGAGCGAGCTGGCGAGTTATGCTTCTGCTTCCTCGTCCCCGCCCGCCTCGCAGACGCCGCCCGTGATGGTCACCCAATCGCGGTGCACCCAGCCTTCCTGCCCTTCGAAAGTTACTTTGAAGAACTCGGCATCGGATTCGCTAGCGGTCAGTTCGGTCTCAAACGGGATGATATTCAGCACATCGCCCCAGGCTTCGGCGCGCAGGTTGACCATGTCGCGCGTTAGCAGCTGGCAGTCTTCCAGCACGACCGGCGTGGGCGGGCCAAAATGCGGCGCGTTGGGATCGGGCGTGGGCGTGGCCGGCTCTTGCCAGGGGTCGGCGCGCAGCAGCACGACTGTGCCCGGCGTTTCGATATAGGTGCAAGCCATGCCATCGATATGCGGCGCGGCGGGCCAAGTCTCGGCGACGCGCGGCATGCCAGCCGCATCCAAAAAGACGAAATTGCCATTGCTGTAGTCGGTATGGCAAGCTGTCACGCCCCAACCGACTTCGCTCCAGATATCCAGCGCGGACAAGAAGCCCATCTCGATGATATGCGCGATGCCGACTCCCGCTGCATTCACTTCGTTGGATTTGATGTCATCGCGGTCGCTGAAGAGCACCCAGCCTTGGACCGGCTCTATGGTCGGCGCGGGCTGGTCGGGCACAGGCGTCGGCGAGGGCAGCGATGTCGGCACAGGCGCAGAGATGCGCGGCCCAGAGCCAGCCACATAAGTCGTGATCGCGCCCAGATCGCAGGGGTTGGGACCAAAAGGCCGCCCCCACTGGTCGAGAAATTCGCAGTTCTGGCCTTGAGCGACGGCATCGCCATCTGCTTCCAGCCCGAACGCCCCAAATTCAAAGTCGTCATCGATGTCGGGGCTGGCTCCAGTTCTTACTTCCGTGTCACCGCAATCGGTGTCGGTGTCGCCAATCCAACTGTGTTCAACACCGTTAGTAGTGCCAGCGCAGTCGGGGCCAGAATTTTCGTACAAGATGCTGTTCCTGATGCGCGTAGCGTCCGAGACGCCGCCGCCACCGCGGTTGTAGGCGACTGTGACATTGTTCAGCCTGCCGCCGGTGACACACACGGTACTACATGTATTCAAGCCGATGGTGCTGGAGCGGATGGTCGCTCCGCCGCTGACGATTGTGGGGGCGGTGTTTCCGTAGAAGGTGCTGCGGTAGATATCGACAGCGCCGCTCACGACGCTTTCACTGCCAAGGCGATTGTCCTTGAAGACGCCTTCGCGAACCTTTACATCGCCACTTGTAACATTCAAACGAACGCCAGCGTCGTCATCGCCCCCCGCCGAGTTGAAAAACTCGACATTCTGGAAGGTGACATCGCCGCTAGCAGAAATCGGGACTACGCCATAGCTGCCGCTAAGCCTCGCGTTGGTGAACCTGGCGTTGTCAATCGTCAGCTTGCCTGATGTCACAGTGAATGTAAAGCCATTGCTGCCTTCGCCGATGAAACCGCGTCCGCGGGCATCAATGAATATCTCGCTTGAAATCATATAGATGATGGTTTCTGTAGTTGCCCGAACATCTCCGTTCAGCACGATGGTGTCCGCGCCACTGATGTTGCCTTTCTCGCACTTGCCTATTGCAGCCTCAGTTTGACCAGTCGCAGCAGTGGCATCCGCCGACGCGATCGCTTGCAAAAGCGTGCAATCGCCATCGACATTGATGGTCGCGGCCAGGGCGGGCAGCGGCAGCAAGACCAGCAGCGCCAGCGCCAGGCTCAGGCGGCGTATCGTCCCCGCATCCATGAAGCGTCTCATCCCGCTGTCCTTTCGCTGCGTGGCGAACAGTGCAATTTAGATGCTAGCGCGTTTTGTGGCGCGTTGCAAGGTTGTGGCTAT
>DAOUJB010000188.1:0-3389 GCA_034423155.1 Anaerolineae bacterium
CAGCGCTGCGCGGAAGAGGAGCTTCTCATGGCAGAACAAGGATTCACGCCCCCCACCAGCGAATGGTATCACCCCGCGCCGGAGCTGGTCGCCAATGCCAATGTGCCCGACTATGACGCGGTCTCTGCCCAGGCGCGGCAAGACCCCCGGGCTTTTTGGGCAGAACGCGCCGAAACGCTCAGCTGGTACAAAAAATGGGATGCCGTCCTCGATGACAGCAATGCGCCCTTCTATAAATGGTTCGTCGGCGGCAAGACCAATATGGTGCTCAACGCCCTCGACCGACATGTCGCCGGCGAGAAACGCAACAAGCTGGCTTTCATCTGGGAAGGCGAAGACGGCGCAGAAGTCACGCTTTCCTATTGGCGGCTGTGGCAAGAGGTCAACAAGTTCGCCAATGTGCTGCGCGGGCTAGGCGTGCAAAAAGGCGACCGCGTCACGATCTACATGGGGCGCGTGCCCGAGATCGCCATCGCCATGCTGGCCTGCGCAAAAGTCGGCGCGCCGCACAGTGTCGTTTATGGCGGATTCAGCGAGCAAGCATTGGCATCGCGCATAGAAGATGCAGAAAGCAAAGTGCTGATCACCTGCGATGGTGCCTGGCTGCGCGGCAAGATCGTCCCGCTCAAGGACACGGTCGATGAAGCCTGCTCGCGCTCGGAAATCGTCGAAGATGTCATCGTCGTCAAGCGCACCGGGCACGACATCAACATGCAGGCCGGGCGCGACCACTGGTATCACGACCTGATGGCGCAGCCGCATGCCAAGCCCACCGCCGAAACCGAAGTCATGGATGCCGAAGACCCGCTCTTCATCCTCTACACCAGCGGCACGACCGGCAAACCCAAAGGCGTCTTGCACACGCACGGCGGCTACCAGGTCTATACCTCGACCACGCTCAGCTGGGCATTCGACCTCAAAGAAGACGACCGCTGGTGGTGCGCGGCCGACCCCGGCTGGATCACCGGGCACAGCTATATCGTCTATGCGCCGCTGATTCTGGGCGCGACCAGCATCATCTACGAAGGCGCGCCGACCTTCCCCGAACCCGATCGCTGGTGGCAGTTGGTCGAAAAATACGGCATATCCATCCTCTACACCGCGCCCACAGCTATTCGCGGGCTGATGCGCTTCGGCGAGGATTGGCCAAACCGCCACGACCTGAGCAGTCTGCGCTTGCTGGGCAGCGTGGGCGAGCCGATCAATCCCGAAGCCTGGCGCTGGTATCACCGCGTCATCGGGGAGGAACGTTGTCCCATCATCGACACCTGGTGGCAGACGGAGACGGGCGGCTTCATGATCACGCCGCTGCCCTCGGTGGGCTTGAAACCCGGCAGCGCCACGCGCCCCTTCCCGGGCATTGAAGTCGATATCGTGGACGAAGACGGACAGCCGGTCGGCGTCAACGAAGATGGCGACCTGGTCATCAAGACGCCCTGGCCCAGCATGATCCGCACCGTCTACGGCGATGACAAGCGCTTCATCAGCCAGTACTGGGAAAAATACGCGGCGCAGGGCTGGTATCTGGCTGGCGACACAGCGCGCCGCGACGAAGATGGCTACCTGTGGGTCATCGGGCGCAATGACGATGTGCTGAAAGTCAGCGGCTATCGGTTGGGCACGGCGGAGGTGGAATCGGGCTTGGTCAGCCACAGCGCGGTGGCCGAGTCGGCGGTGATCGGCATCCCGGACGAGCTGCGCGGCAATGTGATCTACGCCTACTGCATTTTGGTCGAGGGCGCGGAAGGCGGGGCCGAACTGGAAGCCGAGCTGAAGGCGCATGTGCGGCACGAGGTCGGACCGATCGCCGTGCCCAAGCAGATCGAATTTGTCGATGGCCTGCCCAAGACTCGCAGCGGCAAGATCATGCGGCGCGTGCTGAAAGCCCAGGCGCTGGGTCAACCGCTGGGCGATCTGAGCACGCTGGAGGATTGAGTCGCCGCACAGGCGCAGAGGTTTCGTAGGGGCGAGGCGTCGTCTCGCCCGATTTCCATTGCGCGGTAACGCAATTCGCTTTGAACTGACCCCGCAGATGCAGCGATATTTTCCTGGCAGGTACTGCTGACCGTCATTGTGTTCCTAGTTGGGCATCAATTCATTGTGCTACACTGTTATAGCATCGTAGAGAAAGAATGCATTTCGTATGCATCAGGGAGGTGTGATGTGAGCGACCAGGTGGCGAGCAGAGAAAGGGTCTTGATCGCCATAGTTGCAGCCGCTGGAGAATACGGTCTCGACCGTTTGCAACTGCAAAAGTCAGCGTTCTTGGTGGGCGAGGAGCATAAAGAGCAGTTGCCAGAGAATTTCTATCAGTTTCGACCGCATTTTTATGGACCCTTTGCGCAAGATGTCTATATCGACATTGATAGACTGTCCGATGGTCCAGTGGTGGAAGTTATCGGCGGCACGGAGCGTCGCAGCGTTTATCGTTTGGGACAAAACGGCGCTGCTGGCCTATCCCGATTGCACGATGACCTGGAAAAGGGCGTCAAGCAAATTGTTGAGTGGGTGACGAGTATGTCGTTCAATGAGCTTGTTCGAGCCGTCTATCATCTCTATCCTGACCAAAAGGAAAACAGCGTCTTCCAAGGCTACTCGGATGAGAAGGCGCTGGAAGAGAGCTTTGAGCGGGCTTTCTCCGAGATCGTGGCAGGCGGTGGTCGGCCCGCACTAGAGTTGGCCGACGAGCTGCAGGGCGGGACCACTCTTGAATAGGGAGGTCATTGCTCTACGCGACTTTGAACGTCAACTCAAGAAGCTTACGAAGAATCGCCACAAGCTGAAATCAGACTATCGAGACTTCGTCATGAATCTGGAGGAGTCTCTTGAAAACTGGAGACGAGTCTCAGGTGTTGAGGGCGCGCCGCTTTGGACTGCTTCCATGAAAGACAGCTCAGCAGGAAAAGGAAAGAGTGGAGGTTACCGCATCTATTTCTATGTTACTGATACGAAAATCTACCTGACACATATTCAGCTTCGCAAGGATGGCAACACTGTGCCCGGCTGGACACTGCTTCGCGCCCTTAAGCTTGCCGGGCTTTGGCCACCGCCCAAGTCTAGCTAGTCTGTACGACGGGCGATTCGCCGCCTCGTCCCTGCGAGATACCTGCGCTGCCTCCGATCCATCAGAGGAACCGAGCGGGGTTTAACGCGCAGCCCGCATGTGGTTTAATCAAATCACACACAGCCGCGCCAGACAGAAGGCGTCCCCATGCCCAGACCCCTCTACCAGACCGAGCCCACGGTCATCAACAGCCTGCAATCCCGCGACCGGCACACGCAGACTCTGCAAGTCGCCACCACCAACCGCGGCAAGCTCGCCGAAATCCGCCGCCTGCTGCCCGGCTACGAAGTCGTCGGCGTCAAGCTCGACATCGAAGAAATCCAGA
>DAOUJB010000189.1:0-3319 GCA_034423155.1 Anaerolineae bacterium
CTCGAGTTGAGCCTGCCCGCCAGCGGACCTGTCTTGCTCTATGGCGAAAATGCCCAGGGCAAAACCAGCATCCTGGAAGCCATCACCTACCTGGCGACATCGACCTCGCCCTATACGACCAGCGACCGACAACTGATCCATTGGCGCACGGAAAGCGAGCCGATCCCATTCGCCCGATTGTCTGCGCAGTTGGGCGGGAGCGCTTATCAGCAGCTCGATATCACGCTGATGCTGGACATGACCAGCGGTTCACCGCGCTTCAAAAAGTCGGTCAAGCTCAATCATGTCGAAAAGCGTGTGATGGATGTGGTCGGCCTGCTCAATGTGGTGCTCTTCTTGCCACAAGATTTGTCGCTGATCGAAGGCGCGCCCAGCGACCGCCGGCGTTTCATGGACACCGCCTTGCGCCAGATCGACCGCGAGTATCGGCTGGCGCTGCACGAATATGAGAAGGTGCTGCCCCAGCGCAACGCCCTGCTAAAGCGCATCGCAGACGGACGAGCTAGCGCGGATGAACTGGCGTATTGGGATGAGCAGCTGGCTTGTCACGGCGCGGTCATCATCGCTGGGCGGCAACAATTCTTGCGCGAACTGGAGATTCTGGCGCGGAACAACCACCATGCGCTGAGCGGCGGACGCGAAATGCTCAGCCTGCGCTATTTGCCCAGCCTGCTGCCGACTGCCGATAGCGATGGACGCCAGCGCACATTCAGCCTGCCGGGCTTGGACCTCGACCGTCAGCTGACAGCCGCACAGATCCAGCCACAATTCTGCGCGCAGCTGCTGGAACGGCGGCGTGAGGCGATCGCGCGAGGCTTGACGGTCGCAGGACCGCACCGAGACGAACTGCGCCTGCTGATCAATGAGCGCGATTGTGGCGATTTTGGCAGTCGCGGCCAGGCGCGCACAGCTGTCATGGCGCTGCGCTTTGCCGAGCTGAGCTGGATGCGCGACCAGCTTGACGAATACCCGCTTTTCCTGCTGGACGAAGTGGCTGCCGAGCTGGATGTGCGGCGGCGGCGGTTTTTGCTGGACCGGCTGGATGGCAGCGCCCAGACTTTGCTGACCAGCGCCGATCTGGATAGTTTTGACGCTGCCTTCCTGGCGCGCGCGGCTGTCTATCATGTGGTCAATGGACAGATCATCAAGCGCGGCGCATAAGTACCACCAATAAGGCAATGAAAAAAAATGAACCACCGAGTACACCGAGTTTCATGAGTATACCGAGTGAATTACACCTCTGTGCTCTCTGTGTCGAAATGCGCAGTGCTATGTTGGTTTCACTTCTATATCGATTCGCTGGGCTGGGATGCCTGAACGCCGCGACCATCCAGTCGCCTCTAGCTTAGAACACATGGTCTAGTCTTTAGCCACTGCCCTTCCAACAGAAAGGATGCGCCGTGGCTTGGACTAGCCCAAAAACCTGGTCGAGCGAACCGCTGACATCGTCCGACCTGAATACCTATGTCCGCGACAACCAGGACTACCTGAAAGACCGCCTGGACAACAGCGCCAGCACCATCGTAACCGGCCCGACCGCGCCCTCCACAAGTTCTGAAGCTTTCGTCGATATCGACAGCGAGAAATTGTCGATCACGCTGACGACGCATGGCGGCGATGTGCTGGTCGGCTTCACTGGCACGATCAATTCCGCCCACCGCACCAGACCTGTTTCCATGAATCTGGCGGTTGATGGCGTGCTCTATTTCGCCGACAACGGCATCACGCATGTCCAGATGGACGCCAATGGGTCGATGCCGCTGTGCCTGGTCATGTTGGTGACCGACCTGGATGCCGGCGCGCACACCTTCAGGATGCGTTGGAAGACCCACCGAACCAATACAGCTAGCATCGAGATCACCAGCTTGCATCCACAATTTTGGGCGAAAGAAATCTAGCGGCCGGCACAGCCAAGGAGGCAGGCATGGAATTCGAGCAGGTTTTTCAAGTCTTGACTTTGGCGCTGGTTGCGCTGGTGTATTGGCTGGCTTTTCGCAGCTTCCCGCCCGGCGAAACCGCCCAGCTCATCGAGCGCCTGGACGAAGTCAGTCAGCGCACCGACAGCCGCCTGGACGACTTGCTGGTGGATATCGCGCGCCTGCTCAACGAGCTGCGCGAAGATTCCAGCGAAACGGCGGACGGCGCTTAAGAGCGGATCGAAGCGACCAGCGATTGCGCTTGGCGGGAGAAGTGGGGCGAGGGCGTGTCGGCGGACTCAATGGTGACTTTCACGCCCCAGCCATTGTCCAGCCGCAAGATTTGTGCGCCAGCCGTGTCGCCAGCCACCTGTGCCAACGTGATGCTGCCGCCATCGGGCGCGATGAAAGCCAGGTGCAAGCCGCCGCCCGCTTCGTTGAGCTTGACGACGCGCCAAGCCCGCGGATAGTCGACGCGGAAAACGCCGGCATCAATGCTGCCCTCGCTAACGATGATGGGCGCGCCTGGCGTATTGGCGAGCTGGGCTGGCGGACGGGCTGGCAGCAGCGCGCCACAACCCGCCAGCATCAACAGCGCGCAGACGAATAGCGCTCGTCGCACTACACCTCGGCGATAGAGCGCGTGTCGGTCTTGCTGACGCCGGCCACACCGCGGATGGCGCGGATGGTGTTCATCATCTGCGAGCTGTCGGCGGCTTCGACAAAGGCGATGCAGTCGTCTGGACCCACCACCAGATCGGCGTGTTTTACGCCATCAATGGCGCGCAATTCCCGCAGCGAATCGGCGAAGTCCACCGACATGTTCAGGTCGATCAAGATATAAGCGGCTGGCATAGCGCCCTCCTTAGCTTGTCTATTCCCATTCTATCGTGCCTGGTGGCTTGCTGGTGATATCGTAAACGACGCGATTGATGCCCGCCACCTCGTTGACGATGCGCGCGCTGATTTTCGCCAGCAAGTCGTAGGGCAGGCGCGCCCAATCGGCGGTCATAAAGTCGTCTGTTTTCACCGCCCGCAACGCCAGCGTCTCTTCATAGCTGCGTTGATCGCCCATCACGCCGACGCTTTTGACTGGCAGCAGCACCGCGAAGCATTGCGCCGTCTCCGCGCGCAGCAAACCGGCCTGCGCCAGCTCGCTCGTGAAGATGGCATCGGCGCGACGCAGCTTCTCCAGGCGCTCCCAGCTGAGCTCTCCCAAGCAGCGAATCGCCAAACCCGGACCGGGGAAAGGCTGCCTCCAGACGATGGAATCGGGCAAGCCCAGCGCCTCGCCGACCTTGCGCACTTCGTCTTTGAAACAATCGCGCAGGGGTTCGACCAATTCAAAGTTGAGGTCGTCTGGCAAGCCGCCGACATTGTGATGCGATTTGATCGTCCGGGCA
>DAOUJB010000190.1:0-2579 GCA_034423155.1 Anaerolineae bacterium
ATGGGCAATCCCGCCTACGAAGTTACCGCTGGCGAAGTGCTGCTGGACGGCGAAGATGTGCTGGAGATGGAGCCGGACGAACGCAGCCGGGCTGGCTTGTTCCTGGCTTTCCAATATCCCGTGGCCATCCCCGGCGTGACGCTGGGCAACTTCTTGCGCCATGCCATCAACGCGCGTATGAAAGCCGACGACCCCGAAAGCAAAGGCATCCCCATCCCGCGTTTCGCCCGCATGATGCGCCAAAAGATGTCGCAGCTGCATATCGACCACGCCTTCGCCGGGCGCTACCTCAACGAAGGGTTCAGCGGTGGCGAAAAGAAACGGGCCGAGGTCTTGCAAATGGCGGTGCTCGAGCCGCGCATCGCCGTGCTGGACGAGACCGACTCCGGGCTGGATATCGACGCCCTGCGCATCGTGGCCGATGGCGTTAACTCGCTGACGGGTCCCGATATGGGCGCGCTGGTCATCACCCACTATCAACGCATGCTCGATTACATCAAGCCAGATCATGTACATGTGATGTTCGCCGGACGCATCGTGCAAAGCGGCGGACCCGAGCTGGCGCTGACGCTCGAAGAAAAAGGCTACGAGTGGATCCGCGAGGAGCATGCCGCGCTTGAGCAGACACCTGCCTAATGGAGGAGTCGATGGAAACCAACATGGATAATCCTGCCATGCTTGCGCTGGACAGACGACTCACAGCGGTCGAGGCCTAGCAGGAGAACTTGACATCCAGAACCGACCTTGCCCAATTGGAAACGCGCCTAATCAAGTGGTTGGTCGCCACGCAGTTGGCCGTCATCGGGTTTTTACTCAGTACGCAATTGGCAATGGCGGCGCTTCTAGTCCACCTAATGCAGTGACAACTTGCCTGCAACGGAGAGCGACATGATTGATGTAGTCCAGAGCGAGAAACAACTGACGCACGAAGAAGAAGCCCTCAAGGATGTCGGCCTGAGCTATGCCGAGAAATATGGCTTCCACGACGACGATGTCGATTACGCATTCAAGAGCCAAAAGGGCGTGAACGAAGAAATTGTGCGGCAAATCAGCGCGATGAAAAACGAGCCGCAGTGGATGACCGACCGGCGCGTCGAAGCCTACCATATCTTCATGGACAAGCCGACGCCGCAATGGGGTGGCGATCTCAACCAGATCGACTATGACGACATCTACTACTATGTCCGCGCCACCGACAAGACCGAGCAGGATTGGGACGAAGTGCCCGCCGAAATCAAAGAGACTTTCGACAAGCTGGGCATCCCCGAAGCGGAACAGAAATTCCTGCACGGTGTCAGCGCGCAGTACGATAGCGAATCGGTCTACCACAAAATCCAGGAGAACCTGGAAGAGCAGGGTGTCATCTTCCTGGATATGGACAGCGGCTTGCGCGAACACGAAGACATCGTGCGCGAGTACTTCAGCACGATCATCCCCAGCAACGACAACAAGTTCGCGGCGTTGAACACGGCGGTTTGGTCGGGCGGCAGCTTCATTTATGTCCCGCCGGGCGTCGAGGTCGAGATGCCACTGCAAGCCTATTTCCGCATCAATACGCAGAATATGGGACAGTTCGAGCGCACGCTGATCATCGTGGACGAAGGTGCCTATGTGCATTATGTCGAAGGCTGCACCGCGCCCATCTACAGCAGCGACAGCCTGCACAGCGCCGTGGTCGAGATCATCGTCAAGAAGGGCGGGCGCTGTCGATACACCACCATCCAAAATTGGTCGAACAATGTCTACAACCTGGTCACCAAGCGCGCGGTCGCCGAAGAAGACGCCACCATGGAGTGGGTCGATGGTAATCTGGGCAGCCGCCTGACCATGAAATACCCGGCGGTCATCTTGCGTGGCGATGGCGCGCATGGTGAGGTGCTCTCGATCGCTTTCGCCGGCAACGGACAGCATCAGGACGCCGGCGCGAAAATCACGCATCTCGCGCCCAATACCACCAGCCAGATCATCAGCAAGTCCATTAGCAAAGACGGCGGGCGGGCCAGCTATCGCGGGCTGCTGAAAATCGATGAAGCCGCGCGCAGCAGCAAAAGCAATGTCGTCTGCGATGCCCTGCTGCTGGACGATTTCAGCCGCTCCGACACCTACCCGACCATCGAGATTGATGCCAAAGATGTCGCCATGGGCCACGAAGCATCGGTCAGCAAGGTCGGCGAAGACCAGCTCTTTTATCTGATGAGCCGGGGCCTTGGCGAAGACGAAGCCAATGCCATGATCGTCAATGGCTTCCTGGAGCCGCTGGTCAAGGAGTTGCCCATGGAATACGCGTTGGAATTGAATCGCTTGATCCAGATCCAGCTGGAAGGCTCGATCGGCTAGTCAGTCCTATTAGAGCAGAAACAGGAGAACACCAGTGGCAGTTGTACGCAGGCGTTCGTCCACGCCACAAGCGCCCAATTATTCGCGCGCGCAGGTCGAGGCGCTCAGCAACGCACATGACGAACCGGCCTGGCTGCGCGAACGGCGGCTGGAAGCGTGGCAAACTTACGAATCGATGCCCATGCCCCAACTGGAAGAGGAGTGGCGGCGCACCGATTATCGGCACATACGCTGGGATGAAG
>DAOUJB010000191.1:0-20069 GCA_034423155.1 Anaerolineae bacterium
GCGGTCGTCTTGACGCACGCTGGCGGCAGCACCGAAGGCATGATCGAAGTGGCTTTCGATATCGCTGGCGAGTTCACCATGGGCAACGATGGCGCCCGCTTCAAAAGCGATGCCTACCGCGCCCTGATGTCGGGCGACTACAGCGCCGCGCTGGAGAACTTCCGCCGCGCCCTGAGCATCAACCACCAAGATGCCGAAGCCATGAACTGGCTGGGCGTCACCTACCGCTACATGGGCGACTACGAAGCCTCGGTAACGCACATCAGCACAGCCATGCGCCTGGACGAGAGCTATTCGCTGCCCTACTTGTCGCGCGGGATCACATTCGAGGCGATGGGCGATTCGTCAGCCAGCGCCGCCGATTACTTCCAGTACGCCATGCGCAACCGCAGCCGCACGCTCTTCCACGCCGAGCTCGAGGGCGACAGCAACTTCCAGTTGCCCATGCGCGATGGTTGGGTCTACAGCATCCCCTTTGACGGGAAGCGCGGGCAAGAACTGGATATCCGCGTCGCGACCAGCGAGCCTGGCTTCGTCGATCCGCTGATCATTTTGATCGGCCCAGATGGCAAGCCGCTGGTAGGCGATGACGACATCTCCATCAGCGAATACGACTCGACCATCAGCGACTTCCACCTGCCGAAGAGCGGGCAGTACACGCTGGTCGTCAGCCACGCCGAGGGCGGATCCAATGGCATGATCAATGTCGATGTCGAGGTTACGCAGCCGGCCCCCATGTCCATTCCGCACTATTCGGGTTGCAGCGAGTACTAAGCCGCAACAGCACAGCACTTCAGAGGGCGGGTCGGGAAAACGGCTCGCCCTTTTTTGTTGCCTGTTGGCGGCGCTTATTGCCCGGTCACAGATTGCACATGGCGGAAGATGTGCTGGAGGCGCGCGGTGTCTGCGGCTGGCAAAGGACCTCGCGCGAAGCTCGCTAGGTTCGCTTCCAGGTGGCGCGGATTGCCCGTGCCGGACAAGATGACATGCGTGCCCGGCTCGTCGCGACAGAAGCGATAAGCCGCATCGGGAATGCTCGCAGCGCCGTTTTCAATCAAAAATGCCAAAGGATTTTCCAGGTCGATATCTTCCGCAGCCAGCTCGCCGCTTTCGACAAGCTGCCGCAAGGTATCGCGCAAGCGGTCGGGTTTGCTCAACGCCAGGCGAATGGCGAACATGACCAGTACGCCGATATTGCTCTCGATGGCGGGTTGCAGCACAGTTTCGCGCGCATTTTGATTCAAGAGATTGAAGCCGACCATGATTACATCCCAGACGCCATCAGCCAGGGCGCGCTGTAGCATCTTGTGTTGCAGATCGGCATTCCAATGCTCGGTTACACCGATGAAGCGGATCTTGCCCTCGCGCTGCAGGTCGTGCATGGCTGGCACGATCTCGTTTAGGTAATAGTCATATTCTTGAGTGCGCAAGCCATGCAGGTGATACACATCAACGCAATCGGTGCGCAGGCGGCGCAGGCTTGCGTGCAAACCATCGCGCAGTTGGCCGGGCGTGATTTTGTCCTTTCCGAGGCGCTTCTTGCTGGAGATGACCAGTTGGCTGCGGTCGCGCTGGGCAATTGCCGCACCGACGATTTCTTCGGTTCTATAGGCTTCCGCCGTGTCGATGAAATTGACGCCTCGGTCCAGGGCGCGCAGCAGCAGGTCGACCGACTCTTGCTGGGTTAGCTTGTCATCGCGCGCGCCCAATCGGCTGGGTCCGCCAGCGCCAACGCCCATCACCGACACGCGCAAACCCGTGCGACCCAAGATGCGGGTTTCCATAATCAGTCCTGTCGTGAAGATTTCAGTATGCGACCCTCATTGTACGCCAGCAACGCAGTCCTGTTTAGGGCTGACCCTTGCGCTGGTCGGCAGCTGCCAGCAAAATCAGGCATTTTGTCTGTTATACTGCCCCTAGACACAGAAGGGACGCTGACCATGCGCATCCATACATTCTCCATCGTCGCCCACTGCGAGGCTGAAGCAGCTTGGGGCGTTGCGGTGGCCAGCAAGTTTCCAGCAGTCGGCGCGGTCGTGCCTTGGACGCGGGCGGATGTTGGCGCCGTGGCGACTCAATCGTATGCCAAGATGGGTTTTGGTCCTGATGGCTTGGCGCTGATGCAGGGCGGCGCAGCAGCTGGCGAGGCGCTGGGACAATTGCTGGATGCCGACCCGATGCGCGCGAGCCGACAGGTGGCGCTGGTGGATGCGCAGGGTCGCGTGGCAGCGCACACCGGTGGGGATTGCCACAATTGGGCGGGGCACAGGCTGGGCGATGGCTTCAGCGTGCAAGGCAACCTGCTGGCCGGCGAAGCGGTAATCGATGCCATGGCCACGGCGTTCATGCGCTCCGAAGGCGAATTGGCCGATCGGCTGGTGACTGCGCTGCGAGCTGGCGAATATGCAGGTGGCGACCGGCGCGGCAAACAATCGGCGGCGGTGCAGGTGGCGCGTCCCAATGGCGGCTATGGCGAGGAAACCGACCGCTACCTCGACCTGCGCGTTGACGACCATGCCGAGCCAGTCGCTCGTCTGGGCGAGCTGGTGCAGATGCATCACCTTTACTTCCAGCCGCCCAAGCCCGAAGACAGCGTGCGCATCGATGGCGAAATCGCGCGCGAATTGCAAGCCATGCTGATCGGGCAAGGCTATATGACCGGCGAGATCAATGGCGTATGGGACGAAGTCTGTCAGCAAGTCTTCGCCATGCTCATCGGCAATGAAAACCTGGAAATGCGCTGGTCGCTGAAGAAAAGCCGCAACGAAATCGACCGCGTGGCGCTGGATTACCTGCGCGAGCGCTTTGGCTGAGCGTCTGACCAGGTTGTCCGCGGGCGCGCTGGTTCTGCTCTTTGTCTGCCTGCTGCAATTCCACAAGCTCACGCTGGATGAGCGATTCCTGCCCGATGAAGCGCTCTTCATGACCTTCGCTCGGCGCGCCGCTGTCCAGGGAGATTGGCTGCTGCCCGGCGCGCTGGACAAACCGCCGCTTGCCATCTATCTGAGCGCCATCAGCATGTCATTGGTCGGCAATACCAGCGACGCAGACGGCGTGCTGCACCTGGACGCGCACATCGGTGAATTCGCCGGCAAACTGCCCAATGCCCTGGCCGCTGTGTTGGCGGTGGCGCTGACGATGCGCTTGTGCGCCCAAGTCGGCGGCGCAGATCGAGGCGCGCTGCTGGCGGGGCTGCTGGCGGCTGGCGCTCCCTACCTGCTGGTGTATGGCGCGAGCGCGTTCACGGATATGAGCCTGCTCTGTTTGGCCTTGTCCGCCATCAGTTGCGGTTTGGCTGGGCGCTGGGCTTGGTCGGGCGCGCTGATGGGCTTGGCATTTTGGTGCAAGCCACAAGCGCTATTCGTATTGCCGCTTCTGCTGACGCTGGCCATGCTTCGGCGCGCCCCTCGTTCAGCCAGGCTGCGCATGCTGCTGACGATGTTGCCCGTCTGTGGATTGCTGCTGCTGTGGGATGCTGCGCGTCCAGAAACGAGCATCTTCCAGCTGGCGGCGGCTAACAACCTGACCGTGGACATCCTGGCGCACCCGGCAAGCTGGTGGTCGCGGCTGTTGGCCTGGCTGGGCGCGGCTGGCTGGCTGCTGGGACCACCGTTGATTTCAGGGATTTTGCTGGCAGCTGCGCTTTACAGTGGGCGGAATAGGCAGACCCGCCTGCTCTTCGCGCTGTTTTTAATTGTCGCTGGCTTCATCGCCGGCCACACCATCTTGAATCTCAACTTGTACGCGCGTTACCTGCTGCTGATTATGCCGGTCCTGGTCTTGTTGGTGGCCTGTTCCCTTGCGAGTATGCGCCGCGTGCGCATTGTCATGGTCATTTTGGCGGTTATGGGCGCGTTGTGGACGATGCAGCAGGGCAGCCCGCTCGAAGAGGCGCGCAGGCAACATGCTGGCATCGATGCGCTGGCGGAATACCTCAACAGCAAGCCGGTCGCCACAGTCGTTTATGATCCCTGGTTGGGCTGGCAGTTGGACTATTATCTGGGCGCATGGCACGACAAACGCCGCGTGCATCACCCCACTGCGCAAGCTTTGGCGGCGGATGCGGCTGCGCTGGACGAGCGTGGTTTCCGCTATTTTGTCGCGCCTATTGAGGAGCCGACCGGATCCTGGCTGGCTGCTTTGCGAGCGCGGGGCTTCGCTACAGAGCTGGCCTTCCAAAGCGAGAATTACCTGGCTTGGAGACTAAGTAGAACCAAGTAAGTCATGCGCAAAAGGGCGATGCTATACTGATTCGAAATGTGTAGGGGCGAGACTTGTCTCGCCCACTATGTCGCCATTGACCATGTGGGCGACTCAAGAGTCGCCCCTACGACGTTCCTTCATATTGTTGCATTACTTTATTGGTCTTACTTAGACCCAGCGGAAAAGTAGTGTTCGTCCGTCTCAAAAGATTGGGGGGTTGCCGCGCTTGACCATCTGTTACCATGAAATACAGCGCACATTGCCCCAATATCGCGCAAGTTGCCAGCATACGAAATGCGCGCATATAATGGGAGCACTGACGGAATCGCGCCTAACGAGGGCTGGGACGGCGGCATGGACATGCTGAGCGACGCCAACTTTGTATACTTCTTGCTGATGGCTGGCATGTGGGTCAGTGCGACCGGCACCTACATCCCCGGCACCGGGGTAGCCGAGGTCGCCGGCATCGCTTTAATCGGCGGTTCGCTCTATCTGATGAGCCTGTTGGCGGTGAACTGGCTGGCTGTGCTGGCGCTGGTGGCTGGCGCGTCGCTCTTCTTTTTGCTGCCCTTGCTCAAATCGGAATGGGAATCTTTCGCCATCGGCGGGCTGGTCCTGCAGGCGGCGGCGAGTTTCTTCTTGTTCAGCGAAGCCAGCGTATCGCCCTTGTTCATTGCGGTCGGCGTCATCCTGGCTTTTGCCTATCACCGGGGCATCTTGCGTTCTATTTTGCAACAGCAGCGCGAGTTGTCATCGACGCAGAAGGACGAATTCCTGGTCGGCGCACGGGGCCGGGTGATGGCCGCCATAGAAGAGCGCGGCACAGTGCAAGTCAAGGGCGAGCTTTGGACGGCGCGCAGTCGCATTCGCCTCGAGCCAGGCACAGAAATCGTCGTGACCCAGCAAGACGGGCTGGAGCTGCATGTAGAAAAAGCCAAACGTCAGGCTGCCGACTAGGTCTGCCAAAGCCTATCGCCCGATTTTGATAGCAACACGAGACAGAGGAGACAACAATGAATGAATTTGGACAAGCGATAGGCACGGGCATACAGGGCGTGCTGCTGGTTGTCGTGGTGCTGGGCATCATCTGGCTGCTGCGCACATCGATCCGCGCGGTCAAAGAATACGACAGGCTGGTGATCTTCTTTATTGGGCGCTTCCGCACGGTGCGCGGACCCGGCTTGACCTTCGTGCTGCCCTTCGTCGAATCGGTCATTCGCGTCGATATGCGCGAGACGATCATCGATATCCCTTCGCAAACTGCCATCACCAAAGACAACGCCTCAATCGGCATCGACTTCCTGGTCTATTACCGCATCACCGATCCGGAATTGTCGGTGACCAAGGTCGAAGATGTCGTCGAGGCGACCGGCAAAATCGCCACCACCACCTTGCGCGCCGTCATCGGCGATATCGTGCTGGATGATGTGCTTTCGCGCCGCGACCAGATCAATGATGTGCTGCGCGTCAAACTGGATGAAACCACCGAGCGCTGGGGCATGAAGATCACGACCGTCGAGATCCGCGAGATCGAGCCGCCGCGCGCTATCCTGGAAGCCATGAACCGCCAAATGAGTGCCGAACGCGATCGCCGCGCCGAAGTTACGCTGGCAGAAGGTGAACGCGAAGCCGCCATCGCCCGCGCCGAAGGCAGCAAGCAGTCCGCCATCCTGGAAGCCGAAGGGCAGAAGCAATCACAAATCTTGCGCGCCGAAGGCGAACGCGAAGCCCAAGAACTGCGCGCCCAGGGTTATGCCAATGCGTTGCACGCCATCTATCAGGAAGCTCGTGGCATAGACAACAACACCATGGCTTTGCAATACATGGACATGCTGCAAAAAATCGGCAGCAGCCCATCGACCAAATTCGTACTGCCCATGGAGTTGACGGGAATCGCCCAGAATATCTCCGGCGCGATCAATGGCAATGGCGCAAGCCAAGCGCATGCTAGCAATGGCAGCCACCATGAACAGCCCATGCCGTTGGGCGAAGTGGCGATCGAATAAACGGGGAGCTTTAGGGCGATCTGAACGCGGTCGCCCTCCTTCATTCAAGTTCCACTTGCCAGGCAGACACAGCCAGCACAAGGCCATCGGCAGCCACTATCGCCGGCAATACAGCCGCGTCCGCGGGCAGGTTTGTCATCGGCTCGCCGATCTGCTTGTCGTTGAAATAAGCGCGGATTTCGCCGCTTTCGCCATTTCGTTCCAGACGCAGGCGCGCGATCATATTGGGCACGCTGCGCTGGCTGATGATGTCAGCGACGCCATCGCGCACTTGCGCCAGGCTGATGATGCCGCTGCCGTCCTGGCGGATCTGGATGCCGGCGTCTTCGGCGCTATCTGTCGACTGCAAGCGAATCCCAAAGCTGACTTCGCCCTCAGCGACCAGTGCCGCCAGGCTGCTGCGCAAGCTCAACTCGGCTTGCAGGCTGGCGATGCGGCCCGTCGGCTGGTTGCCATATTGCTGTTCCAGCAGCTCGCGCGGTGGGCGCAGTAAGACCGGTTCGTCATCGGTTGTTTCATCGCCCAACAGCCAGGAATTGTCTTCGCTCTTGAACAAGTCGGTATCCCAAAATGGCGCGGCGCTTCGGTCGCGATAGAGCGCCAGCAGGTCTTGCGCGCCAGTCAGCCCGCCAGGCGGCAATATGGGCGTGGGCTGGATGACGGGCGGCGCGGTCGGAGTCGGCGCTAGCGTATCGGCGATGGTGGGCAGCGGCGTCGGCGATGGCTCGGGCGTGGCTGTGTCGGTTGGCGCAGGGGTCGGCTCCCTGGTTGGCGTATCGGTGGGCGCTGTGGTGGGCGTGTTGCTGGGGGTCAGCGTAGCGGTCGGCTCGGGCTGTAAGATCGCCAACAGCGTATCGAAGTTGCCATTGCCCGCCAAGCCCGCCAAACCACCGACGACCAGCACGATGCCTATGATAGCTGCCAAGTTGAAGAGCCAGCGAGGCGTCCGTGTTCGCTGCGCCGCGTCGATATTCATCTCGGGAGGTAGGTCTGCATCGATGTCTTTTTGCTGTGGCGTGGCGGCTGCTGACGGTGCCGGCAATTCTTCTTCGGGCTCGGGCGGTTCTTCGGGCAGCGCCTCGACCAGTCGATACCAGTGGCGGAAGAGCGGATAAGCCGGATTGCGGTCGATGAACATGGCTTTGAAATGCTCTTCCATAGCCTCGAGCTTGGCGTTGCGCCGTTTTTCGCTCGTATAGATGCCTACGAAGGCTTCGTAGGTATCGCGCCAGCCCAACATCATCTGCGCTTGCTGATAGCCGAGCAAGTCTTCGGTCACATCCGCTTGCATATGTATCGCTTCGCGGATATTAGGCTGGGGCTCGTCGCTCTGGCGGTCGATCGCCTGGCTGAGGCCGCGCCGCTTTACGCCTAGCTCGGCCAGCGCGGCCTGCAATTCCATGATCCAGGCGCGATAGCTGTCCAGCTGGAGCTCGGCATCGGCTTCGGCCTCGCCGATATAGCGCAGCACCTGCTCGAGTTTGATGCCGGCCGCGCGGAATTCGGCATCAGCCCAATCGGCCAGGGCGGCTTCGAGCGCGCGCAGGCTTTGGATACCGGCTGTCAACAGCTTGGCTTGGGGATTTTCTTCTAGTTGGCGCGCCAGCTCGCCTAAGTTGTCGACAACCGAGGGACCGCGCAATTCGTCAAAGATGCTTTGCGCCTTCAGCAGATTCTCGCGCCGCTGGATGAATTCGTCCAAGCTGCCGACCGCGCTGTGACTCTCGGCGACGCCTGGCAAACAACGTTCCGCCGCCGCCTGCCAAAAACGCGCATCGTCCAGTGCTGCTTCGTGCGCGGCCAAGACGCCATTGAGCGTGTACTGCGTGAAAAGGATGCGCAGCGCCGCCGTATTGCTTGACGCAAAGGTATGCACCAAACCCTGTCCCATCGCCTTTAGGTAAGTCTCGGTGCTCGGCATCTGGTTTTCAAATTGCTCGACGGCGCGCGCTTCGGCTTTGCTGAAGAGTAGTTCAATTTCGGTGAGGGTAGCTTCGGTGCGGGCTTCGCTTTCGATGCCGTTGCGCTCCAGCCAATCTCGCAAACCACGCGATAGTTTCATCAGGCGTTCGGCGATGAATTGCTCGCTCTCGCTGCGGGCGATCTCCAGCGCTTGTTGGCCCAGTCGCTGCGCGTCTGCCAATTGCGATTTGTCGAAAGCCGCCCAGCTATCCGCCAATGTCCGCCCCAGATGACCGGGCACCGCGTGTCGCTCGACATATGCCGCGTTTTCGATCGTGCTGCGAAGCTGACTGAACCAGCCAGCCAGCTCGGGACTGAGCGAGCGCAGCGACTCGGCGGCGCGTTCCAGAGCAGCGGTTGCTTCGGCTCTGTCACCCGCAACCACAACCTGGCGATAATGCGCCCAAGCAGCTTGCGCTCTTTCCACGCCAGCCAATATGTCTGCCAGCTGCTCATCAAACAGCTGAGCGGCGAATGGCTGCAGCTCGGCATGCTTGGCTGTCAGCCAGGCATCCAGGTCGGCGCCATCCGCGGCCGGCACAAATTGCTGGCTATCTTGCAAGATTTCGTATAGCAGGCTGAGGAAGTCTTCGAGTTGATCCCAGGCCGGGTTGGGCGGGTCGATTGTGCGGCAAACGCCCAGTGCGCTCAATGCCGCGCGCGGATCGCTGGCAGCGCATTGCCCGAGCGTGCGCAGGTTGTCTTCCAGCGCGCGCGCCGCATCTAGCGCCCGGGACAGCGCCAACAATGGCAGACGCCGCTCTGATAGGGCGAGACGCTGGCTGAGCAGGTTTAGTCCGCCATCCAGCGCCGACAAACTCACAACCATGTCATGACAAGCGCTGTGCAGGCTGTTGGCGCCGGGGATGCGCGTGCCGTTCGCCATATCCAGCGTCTGCATGATGCCGGCCAAGCTGGCGCGCGCCTCGTCTATCTCGATGCCCTGCATTGCCAACTGCTGCAACGACTCATCAAGCTGCGCCAGGTTGGGTCGCAGCAGCAGCACACCGGGCACATGCGCGCTGATGCGTTCAGCCAGCTGCCATTGCAGACTTCGGGCGACATCGTCGGGCGCGCCACCGGCCAGCAGGCGGTTGGCCGCTTTATCGGCTCTGTCTTCGAAGAGCAGCGCCGCCACTTCGTTGATCCAGCCGGGTGTGCTTGCAGCTGGAGCCTCGGTCAGTAGCAGACACCAGTCGAAGAGCAGATGCACCAGGGCGGCGGTTTTGCTGCCGGCGCGCTCGCGCAAGTCGGCCAGCAGGTCGGCCGCGCCCGACCAATTCGATCCGCTCAGCAAGATGCGCACGGCGTCCAGATCGGCAGAGACTTCCAGGTCGCGCAATCGATCGACAATTTCGCCTTGTGTCCTGCGCGTGGCTGGATGCGCCGGGTCTTGGCGCAGCGCACTTTGCAAGGTGGTTTGCAATGCCAGCAGGTCGTTGCGGCTCAGATCGCTGGCTTTCAACTTCTCATCGGCGCGCGCGACCAGTTCATCGCGGCGCTGTTCCAATGGATGCCGAAAGCGCAATAGGTCTGTCGTCAGCTCCCCCAGCGTGGCATAGCGATAGCGCAGATTGGGATGTACAGCGCGCGCCACGATGGCTTGCAGGCGTTGATCGACCTGGCCAGCGTCTTGGTGGAAGTCCAACAGAAAATCGGTATCGGCAGTCCGAGGCACTTCGACACGCCGACCGCCCGACAGCATAAAGTAGAGCAATTCACCCAGTTGATAGATGTCGGTCTGGCGGCTGATGCCTTGCGGCGTCGTCTCATCACCTTCCAAGAAGACGGCATTGCCCCAGTCGATCACTTTCAGCTGATAGGCATCGCGATTCCAAAACAGGTGCTTGGCATCCACATCGTTATAGACGATGTCTTTGTCGTGCGCCGCTTGCAGCAAGTCGATCAGCTGCGAGACGATCTCCAACATTTCCAGCTCGGGCAAGCGCCGTTGACTGGCAGCCAAACGCGCCACCTCGTCGGCGATGATCAGACCCTCTGCCCGTTCCATGACGATGTATTGATGGGGAATGCCGCCGACGAAGAATTGCCCGCTGCCCAGAAGCTCGGTCAGTACAGGATGTCCAGCCAGGCGCGTCAAAGCCTCGCGTTCGTTGATTATGCTGACTTCTTGCCCGGCGCGGATGGGTGGCGCATCATTGGGATGCGGGCGCTTGATGGCGACAGGCCGGTCGTCGTCCTGCGTATCCACCGCTCGCAGAGTCTCGCCAGAACGCCCACGCGGATATATGTAGTTGTAGCGATAGCGCTTGTCGAACAGGCTGTCTGCCATGACCCTGTGCCTCTGGCGCTGCCCCGGCAGAACCCACTAGGTGAGACGAACAGCGCGGGGTTGGAAACGAGCAAAAATCGCTTCCATTGTAGACCTATCGGCATAGCGCGCAAGCAAGATAGGCTGCGAACCGTGCATTGAACCCTTGTGGCTGCGCAAATCACAGACAAGTCCTATAAACTTGCAGCGTATGCAGGCACAATGTGGCGCACCACATGGCGTCCCTGTGAATAAACTGGCAAAGAATTCGAAGCTGTCCATGCCACAACCGCTGCGCCGCGCCGCGCCCGATATCGCCCTGGTCTGTCTGCTGCTGCTGATGCCGCTGCTCATGTTTCACCAACAGACTCTGGGCGACCGCACGCTGTTGCCGACTGAGAACCTGTTTCAATATCCGCCTTATGCCGCCTACCGCGAGGTCGCCAAAGCGCCCGCGCCGCACAACCACCTGCTGTCGGATATGGTGCTGCAAAACTTGCCGTGGAAGTCCTTCATCCGCGCGCAGATGGCACAGGGCGAAATTCCGCTGTGGAATCCGCATCTGTTCGCGGGCATCCCTTTCTTCGCGGCTGGGCAGCATTCCGCGCTGTATCCATTGAGCATCGTCTATTATCTGCTGCCGCTGAGCGCCGCTTATGGCTGGTTTATCGTGCTGAATCTGTGGCTGGCCGGCGGTTTCATGGCTGGCTACCTGCGCGCATTGGGCAGCAACCGGGCTGGCGCTGCGCTGGCTGGCATCAGTTGGCAGCTTTGCGGTTTTCTGATCGCCAACGCGGTCTTCCCCATGATCGTGGCGGCGGCTGTCTGGCTGCCGCTGATTCTGTGGATGATCGAAAATATCCTGCGCGAACGCAATTTGTGGATCTTTCGCGGCACGGCGCTGCTGTGGATCGTCATCGGCGCGGTCGCAGTTGGCTGCTGCATTTTGGCGGGCCATGTCGAAATGACGATCTACACGCTGCTGATCGCTGGCTATTACGCCGCATTGCGCCTGCTGTGGACCGGCGCGCGTCAATGGCGGCAGACGGGGGATCTGCCCCTGCGCTGGCTGGGCGGCAAATGCCTGTGGCTGCTCCTGCTGGTTGCGCTGGGCGTGGGTTTGGCAGCGCTGCAATTGATCCCGCTTTACGAATTTGTGCAGAGTAACTGGCGGGCAGAGCGCTCTAGCCTGGAGACAGTGCTGGGTTATGCCCATCCGCCGCGCGACCTGCTGCTCTTCTTCTTGCCCAATGTCTTTGGCAGCCCGGCGCATCATAGCTATCTCGATGTCTTCAACGGGCAGACCATCACTGCGCTGGTCGATGCCGCTGGCAACCAGATCGACCACATATTTTGGGGCGTCAAGAATTATGTCGAAGGCGCGCTGTATATGGGCGTGCTGCCGCTCTGCCTGGCTGGCTGGGCGCTGTTGACGAGTCTGCGCCGCCGCCTGCCCGAAAGGCAATTTTTGCTGATTTTCGCCTTGCTGGCTTTGATCGCGCTGTCCTTCATGTTTGGCGCGCCGACCTATGGCCTGCTCTATCAGCTGCCGGGCATGAATCAGCTCAATTCGCCTTTTCGCTGGGTCTATGCGCTGAGCTTCGCGCTGGCGGTCATGGCCGGGCTGGGCATGCACCTGCTGGCGGAGCGACGCTGCAAGGCCATCTGGCTGGGGCGCATGCTGCTGCTCGCTGGTGGCGGGCTGGGGCTTTGTGCGGCGATCGCCTGGCTCGGCTTTGATAGCTTCGCGACGATGTTTGACCGCATCGTCCAGACTGTGGCGCTGGCGGACGGCGCATTCGCGGATGGACGCGCCCTGTTCAGTTATCTGCTGCCACAAGCGCTGCTGCTGGCGGCATTATTGGCGCTCAGCGGAGTCGCGCTGCTTTGGGCGGTTCGCGCTCGTAGCAATCGCTGGCAGTTGCTGGCATTGGCGCTGGTGGCGGGCGATCTGCTGCTGGCATTTAGCGGCTTCAACCCGGCCAGCGATCCCGCTTTGTTGGATTTCACGCCGCCGGCCATCGAGTTCTTGCGCGGGCAGGGCGGGCATTTTCGCATCACCAGCCTCGAAGACGAGCGCGCTGGCGGTCCGATTTTGGTCGCCAATAGCGGCATGCGCTACGGGCTGGACGATGTGCGCGGCTACGACAGCATCACCCCGGCCGGCTATGTGGCCACCATGCGCTCGCTGCAACCAGCCCACAACCTGGACCACAACCGCATCTCGCCGCTGTTCACTGCTCCGCACAAAAATCATGCCGGCTATGAAACCGCGCTGCAATCCGACCTGCTGAATCTGCTCAATGTGCGCTATGTGCTGACCGCGCCCGACCTGGTGATCCCGCTGGCGGGCTGGAAACCCGTCTATCGACAAGAGATCGCCATCTGGGAAAACGAGAAGGTCATGCCGCGCGCCTTCACAGTCGACAAAGCCAATTGGGACTCGCGCTGGCTGGCCGAGCATGGCGGCGGCTTCCGTTTTGACGAATTGGGCATTTTGCGCGGCGGCTTGCAGATTTCGCGCTATCAACCGGCTGTCATCACGCGGGACACGGGACGCGAAAAGTTCATCGACATCAGCCTGCCGGCCGATAGCTGGCTGGTCGTCAGCGAGAGTTTCATGCCGGGCTGGCGCGCTTTCGCTCGGCCTTTTGGGGCGGACGAAGCGCAGGAATTTGGGCTGGAAGTGCGCCTGGTGCTGGCGAACCTGCAAGGTGTCGAGCTGCCGGCGGGCGATTGGACTGTGCGCCTGGTCTATAGCCCGGCCAGCGTGCAGCTGGGCATGTTCGCATCTTCTATCAGCGTGGCGCTGATTGTATTTGCCCTGGGTGGCTGGTTTTGGCGCGCGTATATCGGCTTGAACAGCGCCGATTCCTCTGGCGTGGCCAAGGTGGTGCGCAACAGCATCGCGCCCATCATCCTGAATCTGTTCAACCGCAGCATCGACCTGGTCTTCGCCATCGTGATGTATCGCTTGCTGCTGCCAGCCGAGGTGGGCATATACAATTTCGCGGTCGTGCTATTTGTCGCTTTCGACATATTCACCAACTTCGGACTGGATGTCTTCCTCATTCGCGAAGCAGCGCAGAACCGGCAGCGGGCGGGCCACCTCTTGTACAACACATCGCTGTTTCGGCTGTGTTTGAGCTTGGCTGGCGCGCCTTTGTTGGCGGGCGCGTTGCTGCTATGGGGCAGCTCGGGCGCAGAAGCGATCGGCGGCGAGGGCTTGCTGGCTATCGGTCTGCTGTATATCGGGCTCTTCCCAGCCAGCTTGTCAAAAGGCATGACATCGCTCTTCTATGCCAACGAACAAGCCGAAAAACCAGCCGCCATCGCCACGATCACCACAATAAACAAAGTCGTGCTGGGCGTGATCGCGCTCTTGCTGGGCTATGGCATCGTGGGGCTGGCGGCCATCAGCATTTTCAACAACCTGTTGACGCTGGCGGTGCTGCTCTGGGCGGGGTGGGCGCTGATCGGTCGGTTCGCGCCGCGGCTGCCCGATCGCCGGCTGGTGCGCGACATGGTCGGCGAATGCTTCCCGCTGATGCTCAATCACTTTCTGGCGACTGTCTTCTTCCAAATTGATATCGTCATCTTGCAGGCATTAAAAGGCGCGGCGACGGTGGCGCAGTACAGCACTGCCTACAAGTGGCTGCTGGCGATCAATATCGTGCCGGCTTTCTTGACGCAGGCGCTCTTCCCAGTGCTTTCGCGACAAGCCAAAGACGACCGGCACGCCCTCAGCCAAACCTATCGCTTCGCCATAAAGCTGTTGTTCGCCATGACGCTGCCGCTGGCGGTGGCATTTACGCTGCTGGCCGAGCCGCTGACGCTGCTTCTGGGCGGCACGCGCTACCTGCCCGATGGCGCAATCGCCCTGCAGCTGATGATCTGGAGCATTCCATTTGGCTGGCTCAACAGCGTGACGCAGTATGCCTTGATCGCGCTGGGCTTGCAGCGGCTGATCACGCGGGCATTCGCCGGCGCTGTGCTCTTCAATATCGCCACCAACCTGATTTTCATCCCGCAATATGGTTTCCAGGCGGCTGCGCTGGCGACAATCGCCTCGGAGTTGGCGTTGCTGGCGCCTTTCCTGTTTCTGCTAAAACGCGAACTGACAGACCTGCGCGTGCACAGTTTGCTTTGGCGTCCGCTGGCGTCGCTGGCGGTGATGGGGCTGGCGCTGCTGATTTTGGGCACATCGCTGTTGGCGCTGCTGGCGTCTGGCGCAGTTTATGCCATCGTGCTGCTGCTGCTGCGTCCGCTGGATGCCGCCGAGGGCGAAGCGCTGCTGAAGCTGCTGCCAGCATCTGCGCGCAGCCTGCCACTACTGCGCTGGCTTACCGCAACTGTTTGACCAGGTAGAGTACCAGGTCGTCGTCCAGCGTGCAGGTCACGCCCGGTGGCAGCGGCTCGTGATGATAATGCACGCCGCGCCCATCCGGCACATAACCGCGCTGAATGTACAGCCGTTGCGCCGCGCCATAATCGGCGTACAAGCCAAAGCCGATGCCCGCAAAAGGCGACCGCTTACCAATGCGCGCCTCTGCTTCATCCAGCAGACGCGAGGCCAGGCCACCCCGCCGGCGCGCCTGTATGACATTGAGGTCCTGGATTTCGGGAATGCCCCGCTCGCGGAAGCCCGGATAGCCAGGCGACCAAACCAGCTTGCAATGCCCGAGGTAGTCACCGGCTTCCAACGCCAACAGCAAACACAATTCGCCCACCGCCTGTCGCCTCAATTCGCGCTCAAAGTAGCCGGCCGGTTTGTGCCAAGCCATCCCAGCCGCATAACTCGTTTGCAACCAGTCGGCCTCATCAGGCTGGGCGGGGCGGATGCGCACTTTCGATTCAGCCAGCGCTGGCGGGACGCGCCCAGCGATTGTTGAAGACCAGGTCGCCCAAAGTCACGGCATCCACCAAGTCGCTGGAAGGTGCTTCGCTGACGCGGAATTCAATGCGATACAACTGCTCCGCGCTGTCGGTCAGTTCCAGCACGAAGTTGTCATCAAGCTGCAGATCGGCGGTCAGATTCATCAGCATGAGGTGCGTGCCGCCCGGCGCCAGTTCGATTTCGCCCTTGCCCGGCACGACCAATTCATCCAGGCGCTTCATGGACGCGACGCCGTCTACCACGCGCGTTTCATGAAATTCGACTGCTGCCGCTGCCGCGCTGGCTGCCGATACCAGCACGATATCATCGCTGCCACGGTTGGCGACCCGCATGTAGGCGGCGCTGCTTGCCCCGGCTTCGTGACCATCATGTGCCATGTCGTGCTCGGCGCTCGGACTGGCGATATCAAAGCGAAATACCTGGCGGGCGACCTCGTCGGCGGACAAGGCCAGGCTGGCTTCGACAGTCCAACTGCCGCCCATCGTCCACTCGAATGGCACACTGAAGACGCCTTCGACCGCGTTGTCCGCTTCTGCCAAGACGGGGATCATGCCGGCGTGATCCATATCGCCGCGCAGGCTGAGCGTGCCCGGCTCGGCAAGCGGTTTGCCTTGTTTGTCGCTCACGCGCAGCGTCAGCGTGGTCTCGCCCACCAGCAAATCGCTGACCGACATATCCAGCACGACATCGCTGGCAGAAAGTTTCTGTTCTTGACGGCAGGCGGCAGCAACGAGCAGCAGCGTCGCCAGCAAACACGCGCGCAATAAATATGTCACTATTAACCAGGCCTCGCAGTTGAAGCAGGATTTGCTTCTATGCCGGCGCGACCGTGGGCCGCATTAGCAGGCTCAAGCCATAGCCAAATGCCCCGGCCAGCACGGGCACGCCCAGCCACATGTGAATCAGCCACCACAGACCGCCCTCGCCCCAGACATTCGCCCCCAGGATCTCGACCGCAATCAGCGCGCCCAGACTGTAGGCGAAAGGAATCACGATGCAGAAGAGCCGCGTGCCAGCCACGCCTTTTAATGCGCCGCGCTGCAGCAGCCAATCGGCCAGCAAGCCGACAGCCACCGCGCTGATGACGAAGATGAATTCTTCGTTGTGACGCACGCGCAGCCAGGTCATCAAGGCCGCGCTTGTGCCGAAGACGACAGTGGCTGTGCCGACTGGCAGCCGCCAACGCCGTGTCATCAGCAGCAGCACGCCCAGCAAGATGTTGCTGTGCAGCAAAAAGGCGACAATGCCCAAGCCATCAACCAGATTAGTCTCGTCAGGTCGCAGTCCCGCCAGCATGGATGTGCTGCTGGTTATCGCCGCGAAGCCCACAAAAAACAAGAAAACCGAGGTGATGCAGGTGAAAGACAATATCGCCGGCAGCAGATCGCTCCAGGTCTCGCCGCTCTTGCGCCCCCAAGCCGCCCGAATGGGTCCCGTCATGATCAGCAAACCCGATACCGCCAGGAAAAGATGCGATGGGCTGACCAGCGCTTCTATGCCTTCTTCAAAGCCAAAGATCTCGTGCCAAGCCAGATCGGCGACGCCACCAGTTGCAAACATGAAGAAACCGAGCAGCGAGAGCGTGTAGCCGGCCGGCAACGCGCCGCTAAAACGAAAGCCCTTGCCGACATTGCGCATGTGCGTGACGATGAGGATCAAGCCCGAAAGCGCCACCGCGCCATAGAGCAGGGCATGCCAGGGCGTGAAGAAGCTGTCGTCGACCTGGCCATGGTTGTGCGCCCAGCCATCAATGAACAGACCGAAAGTGATCAAACAAGCCGCGAACGCCATCCAGCGGTCGAGTTGGATGCTATCGGCTGGGATAGCTGCCACCGGGTCTGTGCCGCGCGCGTACAGCTTGTCGCGCAACAAGCCTATGCTCGACATGAGACATCCTCCTGCCGATCGTCTTGACTCTCATTATATCCAAAAATGCTATTCTGACGGAGGCGCGATCCAGCTCGACAACAGGGCAATCGCATCAAGACATAATCACGCAATGACTGCGTCGAAGTAAACAAAACTCAACACAGAGATCATAGAGAGCACAGAAGTGAAACCAATAAAGTAATGCAACATAATGATGAAACGTCGTAGGGGCGAGGCGCTGACTCGCCCACTTGATCAACGTCGACATTGCGGGCGAGTCGGCGCCTCGCCCCTACAGATTTCGAATTTAATCGGCGTTGCCCGTTTGTCGCATGACTTACTTGGTTTCACAGAGAACACAGAGAAAAGCGTTCAATCTAACTTTGAATGTCTGACTGGTCACCCTCATTGCAGCGAGCATTCAGAATTGCTCTACCTTAGCAAATCAATCTCTGTGCCTTTGTGCCTCTGTGGCACATGAACAAATTACTGCGCTGCCCAGAGCTCGGCAAGCGGCGAATCTCTGCCCAAGCCCCGTGCAGTTGGCTAGCGCGATTCGCGACTTGCTGTAGAATCAGGGCTGTTGTCGAAGTTATCTAGCTTGGCGAGCCATGGCATTTGATTTGGAAGCCCTGGTCGGGCATCTCTACATTGTTGGCGGTCGGGTGATCAATGTCAACCCGCCGGGCGCCTTGGTCGAGGTCGCCCCAACAGCCGCCGCGCGCGGACGAGAAGGCGATACATTCTTCATCCTCATCTTGCCCTCTGGCGCGATCGCACCGACCACCTTTTACGAACAGCTGGCGCAGCTGGCAGCCGAGCGCTATTTCAGCATAGGTGGCAGCGTATCGCTGGCTTTGCGGAGCATGTTCCAACAGATCAACCGCAGTTTATACGAGCACAACCTGGAGCATGCGGCGACGGGCCAACAGCAATTCGAAACCAGCGTGATCGCCGCTGTATTGCACGAAGACGACATGGTGGTGGCGCGCGCCGGTCCGGTGATATCTGCTTTGCAGACAGCTGGCTTGACATTGACCTTCCCCGATGACCTGAGCCAAGAAGCGCCTCAGTTCGGCGTGCCGCTGGGGCTGCTGCCCGAGCCCGAAGTGGCCATGGTGCGCTATGGCGTCAACGCTGGCAGCCGCATGGTGCTCTCCGATGCCAGCCTGGCGGATATCCCGGCCGAGCGATTGACGAGCATCTTGCTGGAAAACGACATCGGCAAAGTGCTGGATGGCTTGCGCCGCACCATTCGCTTTCAGTGTCAGTTGATGCTGGTCGAGCTGGTGCCGCCAGAATACCAAGCGCCTGTGTTGGCCGCGCCGGGCGAATCGTCGCACGAGGTGCAAATGCGCCTGGGCGAGGCGCGCATGCAGCTCGAAGCGGCCGACCCCCAGCAATACCTGCCTCGCCGTGACGATTTTGGCTCTTTGCTTGGCTGGGGCTTGGCGCGACTGGCGGGCAAGGCAGCCGGCTTTGTCTTGTCGCTGGGCGCGCTCTTCCAGCGCTTCTTCCCGCTGCCGGCGACCGCGCCTTCACGCCGGGCATCGTCTGGCACATTAATTCTCACCGTCTTGCTGATTCCGCTGATCATCGTCAGCATCGTGGTCGTCTCGTGGGTGTCCAACCTCGGCGAAACCGAATTTGAGCAGTGCCTAGGCAAGCTGCAAGAGACCACCAATCTGGCGCGCTCGATCAATTCCAGCAACCGCCGCAGCACCATCTCGGCTTGGAATGCCACGCTGCAAGTCGCCGATGCCTGCGCTATCATGCGTCCGGACGACCCCTTTGTGAACAACTTGCAGCGCGAAGCCCAAGCGCTCATCGATACAATCAACAAGGTCAAACGCCGCGAAGCTGTGCCGCTCACCAATTTCGAAAATGCCGCGATCAGCCGACTGCGCCTGCAAGGCACTGACCTGTACGCGTTGGATGACCGCAACGACCTCGTCTACCATGTGACGCTGTCTGACGATGGCAAACAGGCGCTGCGCCAAGATCCTGTCTCGCGCATGCGGCTGGGGGCGACCTACGAAGGTTACACAATCGGGCAAATCGTCGACATCGCATTCGACCGCTACTCGGGCGATCTAGCCATGTTGGATGCCAAAGGCACCTTGCTGCGCTGCGAGCCGCAGATCATCTTGAATTGCGATGCCCAGCGTGTGCACAATGCCGATGACTGGCAAAGACCGCTGTCGCTGACGATCTGGGATCGCAAACTATACATCCTGGACAGCGAAGGCGGGCAGATCTGGCGCTATGATCCCTCGGGCAGCAGTTATGTCAGCGCCCCGCGTGAATACTTCTCGGGCACGGCACGGCCCAACTTACGCAATGTCGTCGATTTCACTATCAGCGCCGATGGCGTGGTCTATGTGCTTTATGCCGATGGCGTGATGAAAAGCTACATCGCCGGCAGCGAAGCGCCTTTTGCCTTCAGCGGTTTCAACGAAGGCAGCGAACCGCATGTGGTGCGCACCGAAGGCTTCGCGCTAAATGACAGCGCCTTTGCGCCGGGCTTCTTCTTGATCAGCCGCAGCGCGCGCACTATCTACGAAACGACCGTCGCCGGCACTTTCATCGACAGCTACCAAGCCTTCGACCAGAGCAAACTGGAGTTGATCTCGTCGGTGGTCGCCTACCCCGAGCAGAACATCATCTATGTCGCTTCGGGCAATACCATTTTCCACATCGACATGGCTTTTCAATAAGCGGCGCGCCAGCAATGACAAGCGATTTCGCGCTCTGATGTTGCAAGGCGGACGCTGCGCAGACTACACTAGCGGCAAACCATGAATTGAGAGGAACAGCCATGAGCAAACATGCCTTGATCGTCTATGGTGGCTGGCAGGGG
>DAOUJB010000192.1:0-3058 GCA_034423155.1 Anaerolineae bacterium
GCCCGGATGTGCGCGCCAACTTTTTGGCCTCGCCGCCGCTGGTCGTGGCTTATGCGCTGGCTGGCACTGTCGATATCGACCTGAACAGCGAACCGCTGGGACACGATGACAAAGGCGAGGCGGTCTATCTGCGCGATATCTGGCCCCCGCAGGAAGAAATCCTGTCCACAGTCCAGAACAGCCTCGACGCCAGCATGTACGAAGAGCAGTACGCCAATGTCTATGATGGCAACGAACAATGGAATGCCATTCCCAGCACCGACGAGCCGGTCTATGCCTGGGATGACGGCAGCACTTACATCCAGGAACCGCCTTTCTTTGTGGATCTACCGCGAGAGCCTGCGCCGATCGAAGCGATAGTGGGCGCGCGCGTCATGGTCAAAGGCGGCGACTCGGTCACCACCGACCATATTTCGCCAGCTGGCGCCATCGCCATCAACGGTCCGGCCGGGCAACATCTGCTGGAACGCGATGTCAGCCCGCAATACTTCAACAGTTTCGGTTCTCGCCGTGGCAACGACCGGGTGATGACACGCGGCACATTCGCCAATGTGCGCCTGCGCAATCTGCTCGTGCCGGGCAGCGAAGGCGGCACCACCTACTACCTGCCGACCATGCAAGAAATGTCGATCTACGAGGCGGCGCTGCGTTATCAAGACGATGGCACGCCGCTGATTGTGCTGGCTGGCAAAGATTATGGCATGGGCAGCTCGCGCGATTGGGCGGCAAAAGGCACCTTGCTGCTGGGCATCAAAGCGATCATCGCCGAAAGCATCGAGCGCATCCACCGTAGCAACCTGGTCATGATGGGCGTGCTGCCGCTGACATTCGCCGAGGGCGAGTCGTACCAGTCGCTGGGACTGAGCGGGCACGAGACCTTCGACATTCCCGTCACCGACGCTGTCGAACCCATGCAAACGCTGACTGTGACCGCCACCGACGAAAGCGGCGCGCAGAAGCAGTTCGCTGTCACTGTGCGCCTGGACACGCCGGTCGAAGTCGACTATTACCGCAATGGCGGCATTTTGCACACCGTCTTGCGCAACTTTCTGGCGAGCTAATGCGCGACTTTGCGGGAAGCCAACATTTTGTGTAAGAGCGAGTCTGCGCAAAGCTATCCGCTGCGCGTCAGTCATCGGCTGCTGATCACGATTTTCGTTTCGCAGAGTTTGTTTTCGGCTGCGCAGATTTCGATCATCACGCTGCATTCCATCGCGGCGGGCATCCTGGGCGGCTCGGACGCGGCGGCCGGCATGCCCACGACGGTGGTCACATTTTCGCAATCCATGATGGCGTACGGCATGGGCATCCTGATGGGGCGCTATGGAAGGCGCATGGGCTTGCTCACTGCCTATGGTTTTGCGCTGCTGGGCGCCGTGCTGGGGCTGGTGGCGGTGCTGAACGGTTGGTTCGCGCTGTTGTTGATCAGCTCGGCCGGCATGGGCATAGCGCGCAGTGGCTCGCAGATGAGCCGCTTTGTGGTGGGCGAGATCTTCCCTGTTGATCGCCGCGCGCAGATGATCGGTCGCGTCGTCTTCGCTGGCACCATCGGCGCGGTATTTGGCCCAGCCCTGGTCGAGCCGAGCAGCCGGCTGGCGCGCCTATTGCACCTGGAAATCATAACCGAACCAGCTCTCGCCCAATCGCAACTGGCACAAACGGTTATGTCGCATGCCAGCGCCATGAGCGAGCTGACGACGGGACCCTGGGTAGTCGCCAGTCTGCTGCTGTGCATATCGGTGCTGATCACCTGGCTGTTGCTGCGCCCGGAACCCGCGCTGATCGCCCAGCAGTATTCAGAAGCGCCATCCGAAAGCGCAAAAGCAGCCGGCGGCGGCCGCCTGCGCGACTTGCTGCGCCTGCCCAATGTGCAGCTGGCGATTTTGTCGATGGTCATCTGCCAGACGGTGATGAGCACGTTGATGACGATCACGCCCTGGCACATGCACCTGTCCGATCATGGCAATCCGCAGGTGTCGCTGGTGATCGCCGTGCATGTTTTTGGCATGTTCGGTTTGTCGCCACTGACTGGCTGGCTCATCGACCGCTATGGGCGCGTCAGCATGATGGTGATCGCCGCGCTGATATTGATCGCCTCGACCATCATCGCGCCGCTGTCGACGCAGATGCCCTACTTGCTGGCCGGTTTGTTCTTGCTGGGCTTGGGCTGGAACTTCGGCTATGTGGCGGGCTCGTCCATGCTGGCGGATGCCCTCAGCGGGGCGAATCGCACACGCGTGGCTGGATTCAACGATACTCTGGTGGCTTTCTGCGCCGGACTGGGCACGCTGAGCAGCGGATTTCTGTTTGGCTTGGGCGGCTTCTTGTTCGTCAGCGTGGGCGGTGGCGCGATGGCATTGGCGCTGCTGGCTCTGATCCGCACGCTCTCGCTGCGACAATTGGCGCTGCAGCCAAGTTAGCTTGCATCGGTCGCTTGCGCAAAGTAGGTCTGTTCCACCAGCGCCAGCCAAGCCAAGCCGACGAGCAATGTCGAACTGCCAAAGGCGATGCCGGTGATGATGGCATTGGCGATGGGGATTTGCTCCAGCAGGTCGTGCAGCAATGCCTGCGCCAAACGAATGCCGACATAACCAGCGATGCCGCCACCCAGGAATATCACGCCGGTCGTCTGCAACATGCGCGCCAGATCCTGCTTTTTGAGGTCTTTTCCGAAATAGGTGCGGTAGATATCGAAGCACATCCAGGCATCGGTGATGGATATGCCCAGTTGCTTCGCCAATTCCAGCGTGGGTGTTGGCACCGCGCCCGAAAGCGCCACGCCACCCATGGTTCGCGTGATCTTTATCAGCGCTTCGTAACGCAATTCTTGCAGATTAGCTTGTTCCGCCACGCCGGTTTTCGCTCTCGCCCACCTATGCTAGACTGCCATCATCATACTGCAAGCGAGCGGCTCTATGCAAATCACCATCTACACCGATGGCGCATGCGATATACACGCGCCAAATCGACCGGGCGGCTGGGCGGCGATACTGCGTGCCAGCGACGACAGCGGCGCGCTGCTGAAAGAAACCGTCATCAGCGGCGGACAAGAAAACAC
>DAOUJB010000193.1:0-14662 GCA_034423155.1 Anaerolineae bacterium
ACTTTCGTCACGCTGACGGTGATCGTCGCTTTCTTTACGCCGCTGCTGCCCAATCTCGATACGGCTTTTCAAGGCCTGAATACCTGGCATTCTTTCCAGTATCTGGCGATCACCTTTTATATCATCAAGATTCGGCAATTGATGGGCGACCTGGATGACAACGCGCCGCTGGTGGCTCGCTTCAGCCGCAAGACAGCCGATTCGCGCGCGCTCTATGCTTTCAGCGCTTTGTTGCTGGCTGGCTCTGCGGTGATATTCGCGCTGGTCTATGCGCTGGCGGGCATCGTCAAGCCGGGCATCGATGGCAACAGCCACTTCGACATCGCCTATTACACGGCGATATTGTCATTCTTGTGGATTCACTATTACCACGACCACTTCTTGTTCACCGACTTCGAGGCGCTGGACGGCGCATACAGCTAGGGGAATACCTCGTTGACCCATTGCAGGGGGTCGACCTGCACGCCGTTCACCCAGACTTCCCAGTGCAGGTGTGGTCCCGTGCTGCGCCCGGTCGAGCCGATCGTGCCGATGACTTCGCCAGCTTCCACCCGCGCGCCAACTTGCGCATGCGTCTCGTTCAAATGCGCGTAGAGGCTGTAGACGCCCCAGCCGTGATCGATCATGACGATGTTGCCGCGGATCCGCAGCCGCTCGACCAGCTTGACCTCGCCAGCCGCAGTCGCCCGCACCGATGTACCGGTCGCGCCAGCAAAGTCAACGCCGCTGTGATAGCGGTCGAAAGGGCTGCCATTGTACGAGCGCAGCGTGCCAAAAAAGGCGTTCATGTTGTCCGTTGCCGGCAAACGCAATGACGCATCCCAAGCGCGCTGGGGACTGAATGTCGCCGCAATTTGCGCCAGCTGCGCGACCTCCGCTTCTTCCACTTCCCGCGCCAGCAGTTCGCTGTCCTCAATGGTCAGACTCTGCCGAAAATAGCCGCCGCTGACGACCTGGATATTGGCGGAGACCAACTCCGTATTGCCACTGGCGTCCGTAAGCAGCAATTCCAGTGGATAAATCGCTGTCGGCGTGAACATGGGCACGCCCACCAGGATATTGTGTCGCTTGCCCGACTCGCGCGTGATGACCCGCAAGTCTTGGCCGAGGAGCGTTCCCGCGACTGTCATAGTATCGCGCGTCCAGAGTTCAATCCGCGCTGTTTGCCCCTCTTTGAAGACCAACGGGTCGATTGTGAAGGCCAGCACATTATCGGGCAAGGCACGCGTCAACATTGGCAGCTCGATGCCCGGCACAGCCAGTTGCTGGCCGATGTTCAGCAGGTTGGGGTTGGCCATGTTGTTGGCTTGCGCGATGGTGTCGACAGTCAGGTTGTATTGCAAGCCGATGACAAAGAGCGTTTCGCCGGAAGCCACCGTATGCAGATAGGCTTCGGGCATTGCGCCTTCCCGCGCGAAAGAGTGGGTCGCGCCCGCCACGGTTGTCTGCGTCGGCAGGTCGGCTGCCCGTGTCGGCGTGGCTGTAGCTGCGGGGATCGCGGTTGGCATGGGCGTTGGCGTTGCGTCGGCTGTGCCCAGCGGGATGAGCAATCGCTGCCCAGGCAGCAAACTGTCGGTTACGAGGATGCCATTGGCTTCCGCGACCTGCTCGGCGAAAAGATCATACTTCAGGGCGATGCGGAACAGGTTCTCGCCACGCTGCACCACATGCAAGGTCAGCGCGGCATCAATCTGCTCCTGCGCGAAAGCTTGTACAGCCACAAGCCAGACCAACAGGCAGCCTATCAGACAGCGGATTTGGCGTTTCACGCAGCAGCCTCTTCTATTGACAACTGGTCAGCGGCCTGCACACGACGACCTGATCATATTGCGCTGGCCAGCGCCATCTGCCGCGTCCGCCAGTTTTCGGATCGCCCTGCGCCGGCTTATCCAGGAATGATGAGCACTTGACCGATATCCAGATCATGCACATTGACCAGACCATTCAGCTCGGCGATGTCGCGTACACTGACACCATAGCTGAGCGCGATTGCGTAGAGCGTATCACCGAAGCGCACGGTGTACAGGATCGGAGTCGGCGTCGCTGTCGGCGTTGCAGTCGGTGTCGCCTGGCTGATCTCGCCAGCCCCGGTCACCTGCAGCACCTGCCCGACATAAATGCGGCTGGGATTATCCAGGTTGTTCAACGCAGACAGGGCGGCCACGGTCGTTCCGTACTTGGCCGCGATTTCGCCGAGCGTTTCGCCCGCCTGCACCGTGTGGCTGGTTGTCCCGCTCTGGTCGCTGGCTGGCGTGCCGGTGATTTCGGGAGTCGCTGTCGGCGTGCTGGTGGGCAAGGGCGTTGCTGTGGGAATCGGCGTGCGCGTGGCCAGCACCAAAATCTGCCCAACATCAATGTCATGCTGGTTGACAATGCCATTGCGCTCAACGATCTCGGCGACTGTCATGCCATAGCGCTGCCCGATTGACGACAGCGTATCGCCCGGCAGAATCTGATAGGTAAAAGGCGTTGGGGTTGGCGTGGGCGTTGCAGTTGGTGTCGGCGTCGCTGTTGGCGTGGGTGTATCGGTAGGCGTGGCTGTTGCAGTAGCTGTTGGTGTGGCAGATGCCGAAACCAATTCGGCAAATTGCGCTTCCAAGCCGATCACGGGCATGACCAGTCGTTGTCCAACAATGATGACATTCTGCGGGTCCAATTGATTAGCTGCGCCGATGGCGGCGATCGTCGTGCCGTATTGCAATGCCAGCGCGCTCACTGTTTCGCCTTCTTGCACGACATGCGTCACACTGGCCGGTGTCACGGACGGCGTTGTTGTTGGCATTTCTGTTGACGAAGGCTGACTGTCGCTTTCGCCGGTCGCCGTCGTCTCCACAGTTGGCGCGGGCGTTGGCGAGTTCAAGGTCTCGGGCGTTGGCGTATCATCGATCACAAATACTGTCTCGCTGGCGACATTCAAGATCGCATCATCGACATAGATGTAATTGTTGGCGCGCGGACCGCTCACGGTGGCTTCGATGAACACGGTGATCGCGTCGCTTTCGGCGGTGGCGATGACGGCATATTGGCGGTAGGCGTCATAAAAGAAGGTGGCGGATGTCGACCAGATGATATTTGCGCTGGTGCCGTCCGTGCCGCCAGTCGGGTCTATGCCCACGCGCAGCACGACATCGCCCGGGTCTTCGCTGATATCGGCATCTTCAAAGCTGGATGACCACACATAGCCATACATGTTGAAGCGATAGGTTGTGCCGCTGCTCACGCCTTCGACACGCTGATACAGCCCGCCCTGATGCGTCGCGAACAGCGTGAAGAATCGCTGCGCCGCGCCGCCACTTGTATGAACGCGGTCGCTTTCCCGGTCAAAATTTGGGTTGTGGTTGGCGAAGGACGGACTGGCTTCGCTGGGCGGGATATGCCACGGCATCCAACCATCGGCCACATTTCGCGGCGCTGGTCCTTCACGCGTAGTGAACTCGCCGTCAAAATTGCCATTGGTGAGCAATTCGACAGCTTCCGCTTCTTGACCGAAGGCGATGCTCATCAAGAGCGTCAAAGAAGTGATCATCATAAAGAATTGTCGCTTGCTCATCCCCGCCCCCAGTTTGGCGACCTGCACTGCCACCTAGTCTACAGGCATTGCGCAATCAGTACAAAAGCATATAGTCGCATTTCGCGGCTCGAAATGTGGCTTGAGAAAGCGGGGGCTTTGGCGTAACCTTGCCCTTTGTGCTCGCCAGCCAGGCAATCCAGCGGAGGACAGCCCTCTTGAAACTGCATGAATACCAGTCGAAATTCTTGTTTCGCGAGTATGGCATCCCCATACCCAACGGACAGGCGGCAAAGACGCCAACGGAAGCGCGAGCCATTGCCGAAGAGTTGGGCGCGCCTGTCGTCGTGAAGGCGCAGGTGCATGTCGGCGGTCGCGGCAAGGCCGGCGGTGTCAAACTGGCGCGCGATGCCGATGAAGCCGGTCAGTATGCGGCCGAGATTTTGGGCATGGAAATCAAAGGCTTGATCGTGCAACAAGTGCTGGTTGACCCCGGCGCGGATATTCAGCAAGAAATCTATCTGGCGATCACCAACGACCGCAGTGCCGGCATGCCGCTGATTATGAGCTCAATGGAAGGCGGCATGGATATTGAAGAGCTCAACCGCACGCGACCCGAAGCGATAATCCGCGAGCACATCGACCCTATCCTGGGCTTGAACGACTTCCAAACGACGCACATCGCCAGCGCCATGGGCATGCCACGAGCGCATTGGCGCAGCTTCGGAAAAATCTTGCGCGGGCTTTATCGCTGCACAATCGAATGCGATGCCGAATTGGCCGAGATCAATCCCCTGGTCATCACGGGCGAAGGCGATCTGCTGGCGGTCGATGGTAAGGTCATCATCGACGACAACGCGCTCTTCCGCCAACCGAAACTCACTGCCCAGCGCGATACCAGCGACGAACCCGAATCCGAGCGGCTGGCGCGCGAAGCCGGCATCACCTACATCAAACTGGATGGCCAGATCGGCTGCATGGTCAATGGCGCTGGCCTGGCCATGACCACCATGGACATGACCAAGCTCTATGGCGATGCCGATGGCATTGGACCGGCCAACTTTCTGGATATCGGCGGCGGCGCATCGCCCGAGCAGGTGGCTGCGGCGCTACGGATTATCTTGTCGGACGAGAAAGTCCAGTGCGTGCTCTTCAACATCTTCGGCGGCATCACCCGTTGCGACGAGGTCGCGGATGGCATTTTGACCGCCTACAACGAAGTCAAACCCAGCGTGCCCATGGTCATTCGCCTGCAGGGCACCAACGCCAGCGAGGGCAATGCCATCATTAATCAGGCGCAGATCCCCAACATCCAAAGCGCCGAGACCTTGACGCAAGCTGCGCAACTGGCGGTCGCGGCAGTAAAGGAGACAGCTTGACATGTCTATTCTCATCGACCGCGACTCTTTGGTATTGGTGCAAGGCATCACCGGCCGACAAGGCGGCTTCCATGCCCGGCTGATGATTGAATATGGCACGAAAGTCGTGGGCGGAGTCACCCCGGGCAAGGGCGGCGAATGGTTCGAGGGCGTGCCGGTCTTCGATACCATGCGGGCGGCTGTGCGCACGACCAATGCCGATACCAGCCTGGTTACCGTGCCGGCGCGATTCGCCCCCGATGCCATCATGGAAGCGGCCGATGCCGGCATCGCGCTGATCATCTGCCTGACCGAGCACATTCCTGTCGCCGATATGATGAAGGTCGTCGCCTTCTGCAAGCGCCGCGGCAGCCGACTCATCGGGCCGAATTGCCCGGGAGTCATGACGCCTGGACAAGCCAAGGTGGGCATCATCCCGGCCATGGTCGCCGAGCCGGGCAATGTCGGCGTCGTTTCCAAGAGCGGCACGCTGACTTACGAGGTCGGCTTTGCCATGAAGAACGCGGGCATCGGCATATCGACTATCGTGGGAATCGGCGGCGACCCGGTCATCGGCACGACATTCGTGGATGTGCTGGAAATGTTTGAAAGCGACCCCGAAACAGAAAAGGTCGCGCTGTTGGGAGAGATCGGTGGCAGCGCCGAGATCGTGGCGGCCGACTACATCAAGAATACCATGACCAAACCGGTGGCAGCCTTCATCGCAGGCCGGAGCGCCCCGCCCGGCAAACGCATGGGACATGCTGGCGCGATCGTCGATGGCGGCGAGGGCAGTGCCGACGAGAAAATCCAGGCCTTGCAAGCGGCTGGCGCGCGCGTCGCCGATAATCCCGAAGAGATTCCCAATTTGCTCGCCTAGTTCTGCGCGGGCCTGACTTCGTGGCAAAAGCGGCAGCGGGCTTCATACGACTCCTGCGCGCCAACCAATATGATGGGATCGTCATAAGCAGCTGGCGCCCCATCGACCAAGCGCTGGGTGCGGCTGGCATCGCCACCGCAAACCACACAGATCGCATGCAGCTTGATCACTTTTTCGGCGATGCTGAGTAGCTGGGGCATGGCGCCAAAAGGCTCGCCCCGAAAATCCGTATCCAGCCCGGCGACGATCACGCGGATGTTGTGCTCGTCCACCAGCCGCTGCACCACCGGCACGATCTCGCTGTCGAAGAATTGCGCTTCGTCTATTGCGACCACAGTGCTCGTGCCATTGGCGCGCTCGAGGATTTCCGATGCAGAAGCGACAGCGATGGCAGCGACAGTCTGTCCGTCGTGGCTGGTGATATGCTGGATGCCGTAGCGGTTGTCTATCTGTGGCTTGAAGACGGCGACCTTTTGGCGGGCGATGATGGCGCGGCGCACGCGGCGAATCAACTCTTCTGATTTGCCGCTGAACATGCTGCCACAGATAATTTCTATGCTGCCAGCCTCGTGCCTCATGAGCGAGTTGGCGGGACTGTCAGTTGCTCAGCTCGTAACCGCGCGCGCGCAGCGACTTCTTCATATCGCTGACGACCTTGCGCCCAATGCCCTGGATAGCCAGGATGCTGTCGTCATCGCCTTCGTCGCCAAGCCGATCCAGTACATCCGCGACCACAGCGATATCGTGCTCTTGCAATATGGTCGTATAGCGCTCGCCGAGCTTTAACTCCGTAAGCGGCAAGTCGAGCGGCGTGCGTTCTTCTTCGCGTTGGACCTGTTGCGAGCGGATTTGGTCGCGCTGCTGCAAGCGTTTCATGAACTTGTCGACGCGCCCTTCGGTATCGACAATGCGCTGTTCGCCTGTATAAAAGGGGTGACAATTCGAGCAGATCTCAACTGTGAGCGAGTCGGCTGTAGAGCCGGTCGTCCAGGTTGTGCCACAGGTCATGCAGCGTACAGAAGTGGCATGCCAAGCCGGGTGAATGCCTTGTTTCATGTTGTCCTCCGCGCTTGCGGCTCTTGCGAGTGGCGCAAGCGGCTTGTTTTGAAATGTTTATTTCAATGATTGCCCGGTCTTCGCGTGCTGGGCATGCACAGAAATGCGCTTTTGACCGTTGCGCCCGCGCATTTTCTCGAAGTGAACGAAGCCCTCGCGCATGGCAAATATCGTGTAATCCTTGCCCATGCCGACTCCCTCGCCCGGGTGAAACTTGCTGCCGCGCTGCCGTACGATGATGTTACCGGGAATGACATGCTGCCCGCCGTAATGCTTCACGCCCAGTCGCTTGGCATTGCTGTCGCGACCGTTGCTGGACGAACCGCCGCCCTTTTTGTGTGCCATCGCCTATGCTCCTTCGCCCACCTATACTTGGATCTCGTCGATGCGCAAACGCGTGTAATATTGCCGATGCCCTTGCTTGCGCCGATAATTCGTGCGCTGACGATACTTGTAAACGATGATCTTCTTGCCCCGGAACTGATCGACCACTGTAGCCGTCACCGCGGCACCATCCAACCTGGGCGCGCCGATCTTCGCTGCGTCGCCATCGGCAACCAAGAGCACATCGTCGATCTGGATGCTGTCGCCGATTTCGTTGGGCAGGCGGTCGACATCAATGGTCGCGCCGACTTCGGCACGATATTGTTTTCCGCCACTGCGGATGATTGCGTACATGGGCTGTCTCCAACTTTCGCTTGTTTTCTCCGCAGCCGAAGCCATCGGGGCTCAACTCACGGGGAAAATCGGATCATGCTGTCACACGCGGAAATGCGCGGGACAACGACGCAGAATAGCCGAATCTTGTCAACAGTCAAGCCTGAATATGCAGCGCTTAATCGATGAACATGGCATCGCCGAAAGAATAGAAGCGATATCCCAGGCGCTTGGCAACTTCGTATGCGTCCAGCAGCCGCTCGCGCCCCACAAACGCGCTCAGCATCAGCAGCAGGGTCGAGCGGGGCAAGTGAAAATTGGTGATGATCGCATCGACCGCCCGCCAGCGATAACCTGGATAGATGAAGAGCGCCGTATCGCCCGCAAACGGCTTTACGCAGCGCTGGTCGTCTGTGCAGGCTGCCGCCGCCGTTTCCAGCGTGCGCGCCGATGTTGTACCCACCGCGATGACTCGTCCGCCAGCGGCCTTGGCGCAGTTGATGAGCTGCGCATCTTCCGGGCTTAACAGCGCGAATTCGCTGTGAATCTTGTGCTCGATCACACGCTCGCTGGTGATGGGCTGAAATGTGTCCAGCCCGATATGCAGTGTGCAGCGCGCGAGTTGAACGCCCTGCGCAGCGATTTTGTCCAGCAATGCCGGCGTAAAATGTAAGCCGGCGGTGGGCGCGGCTGCGGAGCCTTCGCTGCGGCTATAGATCGTTTGATAGCGTTCGCGGTCGTCCAGGTCGGCATGAATATACGGAGGCAGCGGCATCTCTCCCAATTCTGGCAGGCGCGCGCTGATAGGCAAATCGAATTCAAGGACTCGCTGGCTTTTTTCCAGGCAAGCAGCCACAGTGCAGCCAGTGCCATCCGCCAGCAGCAGCCGCATGCCCGCCCGAACATTGCGTCCGCCGACCAACGCCAGCCAGCGCAGATCGTCCAGTTGCCGCAGCAGCAGAATCTCGACCTTGCCGCCGCTTTCCGCTTTGGTCGCAGGTAGCCGCGCCGCGATCACGCGCGTGTCGTTGATGACCAGTACATCTCCAGTGGAGAGCAGTTCGGCGATATCGGCAAATATGTGATGCGATAATGCGCCATTGTCTCGTCTCAGGCGCAGCAACCGGGCAGAATCTCGTGGCTCTGCGGGCGTCTGCGCGATAAAGCTCGCTGGCAAATCATAATCGAAGTCGGCGAGCTTCATAGCAGGGCAGGTTGCGACTCGTCATCGGCGGCCTCGGGAAAAGGCAAGCGCAGATGCTGGTAGGCGTGCCGCGTGCAGGTGCGTCCGCGCGGCGTGCGGTTAATGAAACCAAGCTGGATCAAATAGGGCTCATAGACATCCATGATGGTGGCGCTGTCTTCGCTGATGGCGGCGGCGATGGTTTCCAGCCCGACCGGTCCGCCGCTGTATTTCTCGATGATGATGCTCAGAATGCGCCGGTCGATTTCGTCCAAGCCCAACGCGTCAATCTCCATCAGCGCCAGCGCGTCCTGGGTGACAGTCAGTGTAATCACGCCATCCGCCCGCGCCTCGGCATAATCGCGTACGCGCCGCAGCAGTCGCAAGCCGACCCGAGGCGTGCCGCGTGCTCGCCTGGCGATTTCCCGCGCGCCCTCATCGCTGATTTCGACATCCAGCAGCCGCGCCGCCCGCAGCACGATCAGCTGCATGGACTCTTGCGCATAAAAATTCAGGCGAAAACGCGCTCCAAAACGATCGCGCAATGGTGCCGCCAGCAGAGCCAGCCGCGTGGTCGCGCCGATGACGGTGAAGCGCGGCAAGTTCAGGCGCAGGGTCTTCGCCGCGGGTCCCTTGCCGATGACCACATCCAACACGAAGTCTTCCATCGCCGGATACAAGATCTCTTCCACCGCTTTGCCGAGCCTGTGCACTTCGTCGATGAACAGGATGTCGCCCTTTTTTAGATGCGTCAATATCGCCGCCAGGTCGCCAGCGCGCTCAATGGCGGGACCGGCTGTGACGCGGATGTTGCCAGCCACCTCGTTGGCGATGACATAAGCCAGCGATGTCTTGCCCAGCCCCGGCGGACCATAAAACAGCACATGATCGATCGGCTCGCTGCGGGCTGCCGCCGCTTCAATCAAGATGCTCAGGTTTTCGCGCAGGCGGTCTTGGCCCAACATGTCGCCCAGACGCCGCGGACGCAGAGCGATATTGTCGCGGTCGGTTGTCCGCTGCTGGCCACTGACGACGCGCTTTTCTGCCGACATCATCATAAGTCCAATTGTTGCATGGCGTTTTGGGGCCGCTCGCAATCCCAACGTAAGTTGCATCTGCAGCGAGTTCGCCCACAAGCAAAGTATAGACGACAGGCATTCGCTTGCAATGCTGGCTTTGTTTGGCTGGCGCGACGCCGTTGTAAATTTGGGTGGTCTGCGGCTAAAATTGCACTGACGAAAGCTGCTCGTAAGGAGGCTCGCGTGCCCGCCAATTTGCATATTTCGCCACATCCGCTGGTCAAGCACAAATTGACGCTGCTGCGCGATACCGACACCGACCATCGCCTGTTCCGCGAGCTGGTTCGCGAGTTGGCGCTGCTGCTGTGTTATGAAGCGACGCTCGATTTGGCGCTGCAGCCCAACACAGTCAACACGCCCATGGGGCAGGCCAGCGGCTGGCATAGCAGCGAGGTCATCGGGCTGGTGCCGGTGCTGCGCGCGGGTTTGGGCTTGGTGGATGGCATCCAGGAGCTGCTGCCGGCTGTGCAGGTATGGCATATCGGGCTGTATCGCGACGAAGCGACCCTGCGCCCGGTGGAGTATTACAACAAGCTGCCCGAAGCGCCGACCGTGCAAGTCTGCCTGGTGCTCGATCCCATGCTGGCGACCGGCGGCTCGGCTATCGCGACAGTTGACATATTGAAGCGCTGGGGCGCGCCGCGCATCAAATACCTGGGCATCTTGGCCGCGCCCGAAGGTGTCGATGCGCTGTCGAAAGCCCACCCCGATGTGCCCATGCATATCGCCGAGTTGGACGAGCGACTGAACGATATCGGCTTCATCGTGCCTGGTTTGGGCGATGCCGGCGACCGCATGTTTGGCACATGACCCGCGATCTGCTGGCTTTTGTCTTGGTTTTCAATGTCGCGCTGGCATCGGCGTTGATGCTGATTCCGTTGGCGCGCCTGCTCAGCTTCCGCTTCCGCATCATTTCACTGCCGGGCGGACGGCGGCAAGAACCGGTCGCCATGCCCAAGCTGGGCGGCTTGGCGCTCTTCGCCGCGTTCATCATCGGCGTGCTGTTGGCGCAGTTGTTGCCTGTCGAGCGCGGCGATCCCAACGAGATCGTGCGCGTGGCGGGGCTGCTGCTGGGCAGCTCGCTGATCGCCATATTTGGCGTGATTGATGATATCTGGGATATGAATTGGCTGCAGAGCTTCCTGGCGCAGATTGCCACGGCCGCGATCGCCATTGCCTTCCAAATCTTCATCGAGTTCTTCAACAACCCGTTGACTGGCGCGCAGACCGATCCCTGGTCGCCGGTAGTCACCGTCGCGCTGACCATGTTTTGGCTGGTGCTGATGATGAATACGGTCAATTTGCTGGATGGCTCGGATGGATTGGCGGCCGGCGTTGCGTTGATTGCCAGCGCCATCCTGTTTCTCAACAGCGCTGTCCGCCAAGAACCGCCGCAAACCAGCGTTTCGCTGCTGCCACTGGCACTGTGCGGGGCATCGCTGGGCTTCTTGCTGCACAACTTCTATCCGGCACGCGTCTACCTGGGCGGCAGCACCTGGTTTTTGGGTTTTGCCCTGGGCGCGCTGAGTATCATTGGCGGCGCGAAGATGGCGACTATCCTGCTGGTGATGGGCTTGCCGCTGATGGACCTGGGCTGGCAGATGGTCAACCGCCTGGTCAGCGGGCACAATCCATTCCATGGCGACCGCGGGCATCTGCACTTCCGCCTGCAAGATAGCGGCCTGTTTACGCCGCGCCAGATCGCTCTGGGCTATTATGCCATCTGCGCTGTGTTCGGCGTGCTCACGCTGGTTACATCCAGCCAGATGTTCAAATTCATCGCCTTCGCCATCATGATTATCTGCATCGCCATTGGCTTCGTCATCGTCGGGCGCTTCTCTGTGCTGCGCGATGATTACGATTCGTCTTCATAATAGCGACCATCATCATCGAGATAGCTGTCCACATCGTCTATCGGCTCATAGGTGAGTTCGTCGTCTGGCGCGGGCTTGGGCTCTGGTGTAGGGCGTGACGCTTTTTTATGAAGAGCGGGAATATTTGGCTTGCGCGGCGTTTCAGATGACGCAGGAGGAGTGTCTGCATTGGCAAAAGGTCGCGCGAAACCTGCGTCACCGGTCGGGACATCGTCCGCCTCGTCCTGCCAGTTTTCATCGTCAATCGGCGCGTCGCCGGGCACGAAAGGCCGGCTGAAGGGCACATCTTCGCTGGCGCGGATGGCCTCAATTGAAGGTGGCGGCGTGGGCTGCTGCGAGAGTTGCGCTGGGGGCGGCTCTGGTTCGGGCGGCGGCGGTTCTTCGGGCGCGGGCTGCATCACCACCGTGACAGCTCGGCGACTGACCGGCTCTCTGCCCGGCGGTCCAGGAATCGGCAGGGGAAAGTCATAGATCGTGCGCAACGGCTTGGGCTTGGCGAGCGGCTGGCTGGATGATGCGGTTCTGCGCTGCTCGGCACGCCAGGCACGGGCTTCTTCCCGCGACATGGCGATCATCACCCCATCGACGAAGCTGGCGCTCTTTCCCGTCACGCGCTCAATAAGCGACTCGACTGTGCCCAAGCCAGCCACGACCAGCAAGTTGAAAGCCAGCACTTGCAGAAGCGCCACGCCCAGGCTCTCCAGCAGCGCGAGGCTGAATCCGCTGTCGATAGTCCGCGCCAGGTAGGCCAGCACGAGCAGCGCGATCGCCGCGATAGCTTTGTCCCGCCAGTTTTGCAGAATGGGCAAGGTCGGGAACATCGTATTGGCGATGACAAATGCCAGATAAAACCACAGCCAGAAGTCGGCAGTTTGCACAATGGCTTGCAGCGTCTCCGCCAGCGCATCAATGCCACCGTCCGAAAGCGGAGCCAGCGCTATCCGCCAGTGAAACACGCTCTCCGCAAACAGCCACAAAGCGACAATGCCGGCCGCCAGCGGCGCAAGGGATATGATGAATGTGCGAATGCGCCCGGCTTGTGGCGACAAGCGTATGAAGTTCAGCCGCAGCTCGCCAATCTCTTGCGGGGCAGGGAAGCTGATCGCGCGCTCTGCCCGCACGCGCAACAAGCCCGCCAGCAGCCAAACGCACAGCTCGTGCAGTACGATGCCAGGCAGGAAGAAGCTGTAATAGAGGATGGTCGTAATCTGAAAATTATTGGTCAACAGCCAGCCGACTTTGAAGATATGCTGATGCAGCCAGCGTTCTACGTGCCGGAATGCGACAAACAGCAAGCCCAGCGCGAGCAAAGAAGCCAGAAAGTCGAGCTCGCGCAGATCAAGGTCCCTTTACGCGCGCAGCGATTTCTATCAATGCGGCGAAATCGTCGACATGCAGCGATGCGCCGCCCACCAGCGCGCCGTCTATATTCGGCTGTGCCATGAACTCGGCCATATTGCCCGGCTTGACACTGCCGCCGTATTGAATGCGTGTGTTGTCTGCGATGTTGTTTCCATAAAGCTCGCGCAGGGGTTCTCGCACCGCCGCGCCGATGATGCTGTCCGCTTGTTTGCTGGTGGCGCTCTTGCCCGTGCCGATCGCCCAAATCGGCTCGTAGGCGATGACCACGCGCGCCATATCCGCAGCCGAGATTCCGTCCAGCGCCGCGCTCACCTGCCCACGCACAAAGTCGATCGTCTCGCCGGCTTCGTTCTGCGCCAGGCTTTCGCCCACCGCGATGATAGGCTGCAGGCCCGCCGCCAGGGCAGCTTTGGCTTTGCGGTTGACATTGGCATCTGTCTCCGCCAAATAGGCGCGCACTTCCGAATGCCCGAGGATGACAAATTGCGCCAATCCACGCAGCATATCTGCGGCTACTTGCCCAGTGAAGGCGCCGCCGGCTTCCCAGTGGGCGTTTTGCGCCGCGACCAGCAGCTGCGTCCCTTGCAAGGTCGCTGATACGCCGGGCAGAGCCAGGCTGGTCGGCGCAACCGCTTTATCGACCGAGTCATAGTCGCGGACGCGCAGCAGCAGCTCCCCCACAAAGTCGATAGCTTTGCGCGGACTCTTGTTCATCTTCCAGTTGCCCACCACGATCGGCCTTCTGTGCATGTCGCGCTCCTTGGTAGAAATCCTGTGACCCTGCGCTTGCCTAGCGTTCGGATAGCGCCGCGATGCCGGGCAGAGTCTTGCCTTCCAACAGCTCGAGGCTTGCGCCGCCGCCGGTGGATATATGCGACATGGCATCTGTCAAGCCAGCCTGCGCCACCGCCGCGGCCGAATCGCCACCGCCGATGATGCTGGTCGCCCCGGCCGCGGTTGCCGCTGCCAGTGCGCGCGCCACGCCTATCGTGCCCAGCGCAAAAGCGGGCATCTCAAACACGCCCATAGGCCCATTCCAGACGATCGTGCCAGCCCCAGCCACTTGCGCGCCGAATGCGGCGATGGTCGCCGGTCCGATATCCAGCGATTGCCAGCCAGCCGGCACATCTTCGTCCGCGCTCAGGACTCGCTGCGCTGCGTCATGGGAGAATTCATTGGCGATGCGCTGATCAATCGGCAGCATCAATTTGTCGCCAGCTTTCAACAGCAGGTCGCGCGCCATTTCCAGCGCATCCCGCTCGACCAGCGAATCGGCCATGTCGCGGCCTTGCGCTGCGAAGAAGGTATTCGCCATGCCGCCGCCCACCAGCAACTTATCCACTTTGCCCAGCAGCGCCTCGATGACATCGATCTTGCCCGAAACCTTTGCCCCGCCGATGATCGCCAGAAAAGGGCGTCGCGGCTTTTCCAGCGCCGTTGCCAGATAGTCGATCTCTTTCTCCAGCAGGGTGCCTGCGGCCGCGCCCAGATGCCCGGCCACGCCGACATTGGAGGCATGCGCGCGATGGGCTGTGCCAAAAGCATCGTTGATGAAGACATCGCCCAACTGCGCCAGTTCTGCCGCGAAGTTCGGGTCGTTGGCAGTCTCGCCGGGATGAAAACGGGTATTTTCCAGCAGCAGCACGCCAGCCGCGGGCAGCGCATCCACAGCCTGCTGGGCCAGCGGACCGATGCAGTCGTCCGC